>JAHJJO010000123.1 GCA_018822835.1 Patescibacteria group bacterium | reverse complement strand
TTTCTTTCCTCGTCAGTAAGCTCTCCCCAATTTTTTATAGGATCAATAAATGTTTTTCGAAAATTTTCACCCGCTTTACCCCAATTTTTTATCATCTCACTTGCTGTACAGTCTACTTGTTGAAATTTGGGCCTTTCTTGCCGCACCAAGCCAAGTCCGAGATTCACTTTAAAATCTAAGCTTGGTTCGCAAAGATTAAATTTTTCACCCCAACCTCCTGCCTTTCCCACCTCTTCTATAAATTGCCCTGCCGCGTTCTGACCAACTTTTTCTAAATATGGACCTAATTTATCTCCATGCCACATCGGTTTTTGCCCTTTTTGTCCTGAACCAAGCCATGTGGCTGTATCATAAGCCATCTGCTTCATGGCTGTACGCGCGACTGAATTTAATATTTTAGACCCGCTTTTTTTATAAGCCTCTTTTACAGCTGCCCAAACTTTTTCTATCGCTGTTTTGATAACACTTGGAATGCTTGCCAATACTGTTACTGGCCCTACCGCGCTAACCGCTTGAATATTCAAAGAAAAAAACATAGCAACAACCAAAACGCTTAAGATTATTTTTTTGCTTATAGAAGCAGATTTGCGCAGATAGCCACGCAGATAAACGCTGATTTTTTTGAATATTATTTTATTTTTTAACATATCGTTTTACAGAAACTTAGTTTCCAAATAATTTGAAAGCAGAATTTTCTGCTTTCAAATTATTTGGAAACTAAGTTTCTTTTTCCTGCTTTTTATTTATACTCCAAAAAATATTTTTTTTCTTCGTCCTTAATATCTCCCGACTCTTTAATTATCACATCAACTAATTTTTTATACTCCTCTATATTTCTAAAGTCTTTTAAAATTATGTTTTTATCGCACATTTTCCCATCTCTTAATCCAAGATAATCTTGATAACTGGAATAAATCCAATCTTCCGCATTAGCTGTTATCTTATGAATTTCCGGATTACCGTTGATGTAGCAGGAAATTTTACGCAATTTATCTTCTGTTTTTATATAAACAGACTGATATGTTCCTTGAAACAAAGAGCCAGAACGATTATATCTGCTATTAAAATATTTACTATAGCCCAAACTTAATTTATGCATAAATTTTTCTATTCCTTTATCTTGTAACGGCTTTATCAGAATATGAAAATGATTTTGATTTAAACAATAGCAAACTATTTCAACAAGAGGCACTAAAATCGTAGAAACTAAGTTTCCAAATAATTTTAAAGCAGAATTTTCTGCTTTAAAATTATTTGGAAACTTAGTTTCTTTAGTTTTTTTAATTGCTTTTTTTCTACTTTGATTTAATTCAAGTAAACTACCAATGGGTTCAACATGATTAAACTCCTTCATGCTAATCAAAAATCTAACAAAATCTTTCTCATCCATAAAAATTTTTCTTTTTTCAACGCCGCGGTTGTAAATGTGATAATAATTATTTGTTTGAAATTTGATTTTGCGCATTTGATTTTATTATACAAAATAATTAATAAATTGCATAGCGCTCTACTCGGTTGTTTTTATTGTCTCTTTATAGCTTTCAAGCAAATCTTCATCACTTATTTTATCAAGCGTTTCTTTGTCCATTCCAAATTCAATCAATATTCTTCGCAAATCAGATGCGCTATTAAGCTGTCCACTTAGAATATTTTGTAATTCTAATGCCTGCTTTGTAATTGGGTCGCTAGAATTTTGATTTATTAAATTATTTAATAAATCATCATTTTGATTCATAGCATCTTTGTTGCTGTCGCTTTCCTCTGCTTTTAACGGTTCTTTATCTGTTTCATAGCAGTCCTTGCCTTCAGGGCAGTTTGGATCAGCGCCTTTGTCAATTTCATCTTTATCATTAAATCCATCGCTGTCACTATCTTCTAAATATGGCGAGGTTCCATAAATATTTAATTCATCCCAATCAAACAGCCCGTCTTTATCACTATCTGTAAAGCGCAAATCTTCTTCGTTATTTCCTCCGCATCCTGATCCTGTGCATGATGTATCAGTATTTTGCTGGTTAGCAGATTCTTTATAAAAAGAAAATGGCGCGTTAATATTTTGCCTAAACTGTCTAACCCACATTACTATTACAAACATGCCAAAAACAGCCAAAACCCCTGCCGCTATTTTATGTTTTTTAGTTAAATGGCTCATAAGTCCATAAAGTCAAAAGTCCTTAAAGTCATTTGACTATAAAGTCTTTATAAAACCTGAAAGTATTTTAGAAATTTCAACTGATAAATTATAATATTTATTAAATTGCTCTCGATTAATATAATTAAAATACAATGCTAAATAAAGCATTGATCTGACTTCAGCGCATGATCCTTTTGCTATAAATAAAAAATGTTTTAATTCTTTATCTCCTCTTCTTTCAAATCCTTCAGCAATATTATTCATTATTGAAACAGAAGCTCTCTGAATTTGATTAACAAAACCAAAGTCCTTGCAGCCTTTGCACTGTTGATAAATATTTATGGTTAATTCTTTGGCTTTTTGCCAAGCAATTATATCTTCAAATTTTTCTATCTTCATAA
>JAHJJO010000122.1 GCA_018822835.1 Patescibacteria group bacterium | reverse complement strand
TTTAATTTATATTGGCAAAAAAAACATTTTAGCCAAATGGGAAGGCATTGTTTTGCTATGCTTGTATGCGGGGTATGTTGTGTTTTTGGTATTAAGAGGATAATTTTAGGTTGTAGCTTTTTCTTAGCTTCTTAGCTTCTTAGCTTGTAGCTTTTTAGGAAATTTAATTTCTAAGAAGCTACAAGCTAATAAGCTACAAGCTAAAAAGCTACAAGCTAAAAAGCTAGTTATGGTAACCATTAAATCACAACAAGAAATAGAAATCATGCGCGAGGGAGGACGAATTTTAGCTGGAATTTTAGATGAAATTTGCAGAGCAATCAAGCCAGGTATTACTACGGACGAATTAGAAAAAATGGCTTGTGATTTAATAAAAAAAGCGGGCGGAAGCCCGTCTTTTAAAGGTTATAAAATGCATGATGGAGAAATTTTTCCTACTGCGCTATGTACTTCTATAAATAATGAAGTAGTGCACGCGCCAGCGTTGCCTTCAAGAAAATTAAATTCCGGAGATATTATAGATATTGATATCGGATATCGGACATCGGACATCGGAAGTCAGAAGTTAAATAACAAATATTATAATTCAAAATCCGATATCCGAAATCTGACATCCGGATTTTACCTTGATATGTCAAGAACTGTGGCAGTTGGAAAAATTAGCAAGCAAGCGCGGCGATTAATTAATGTTACAAAAAAATCTTTAGAATTAGCCATTAAACAAGTAAAGCCGGGCAATACTTTAAATGACATTGGAGGAGCAGTGCAGGACTTTGTTGAATCTCAAGGATTTTCTGTTGTGCGGGAATTGGTTGGACATGGGGTTGGATATAAAGTGCATGAAGATCCAAAAGTGCCTAATTATAAAATTACTGACAAAAGTTTAAAAAATATTATATTACAACCAGGAATGGTGCTGGCAATTGAACCAATGGTCAATATTGGCGGATGGCGAGTAAAAACTGCTCCAGATGGTTTTACATCCATAACTTCTGACAAAAGTTTAAGCGCGCATTTTGAACATACAGTTGCCGTTGTTGATGAAGGATGTAAAGTGCTTACGCATAACGCGTAACGTGGAACGCATAACGTTACGCATTATGCGTTCCACGTTACGCGTTGTTGTTTATACAATTCAAGCGTATTTTTAAATAATAGCGCGATTGTTATTGGTCCGACTCCGCCTGGCACAGGAGTAATATAACTTGCTTTGTTTTTAACATCATCAAAATCAACATCACCGTAAATTTTTTTATCTATTTTTGTAATTCCAATATCAATTATTATTACATCTTTTTTTATCATCTCTTTTTTAATAAATTTCGGTCTTCCAACAGCTGTTATTAAAACATCGGCTTTTTGAGTTTTGTTTATTAAATTTTTATCATTAACATGCGATGTTTGGATTTTAGCTTGTTTATTTTTCAAAATTTGCGCAAGATTTTTTCCAAAAATATTTGAATTAGATATTATGCAAACTGTTTTATTTTTAATATTATAGTTAATCTTTTTAAAAATTTCTAAAATTACTCCAAAAACAGGTGATATTATTTGATTATTGTTGTAAAAAACAGGAGTGCGACTTCTAAAATCCCCGAAGTCGCACTCCTGTTTTTCTTCCCATTTTTCTATTTTTGATAAATTATCAGGATGAAAACGATCAACATCTTTAGCAGGATCTATTGCTTTAATAATATTATTTGCATTTAAATTTTTTGGCAAAGGCAATTGAACTAAAATTCCATTTATTGTTTTGTCTTTGTTTAAATATCTAATTGTTTCTAAAATTTCTATTTCAGGTGTATTATCTGGACATTTATAAATATGAGTATCAATTCCTATTGTTTTTGCTTGTTTTTCTTTAAGATTTACGTAAAGCTTGGAATCTTCGCGGTCGCCGATTAAAATAATAGCCAAATTAGGCCTTTTTATGATATTAGAGAAATTTACCCCGTTGGACGCTTGCGGTCCTATGGGGTTTTGATCATTAAATCCAATAATTTCTTGAATTATTTTATTTTTAATTTCTTCAGCTATTTTTTTTCCGTCAATAATCTTGGTGTTCATATTTTGTTATTATACCGCAATTTAATCTTGACTTAGATGACAATACGCGTTATTATTTATAATGTAATTAATGCTTATATTTTATTACATCTAAAAACGTTGTCAATTTAATTAGTTCCTGTGTAAAAATGCAATGACAACGTTATTAGATTTCTTTTTATCTTGCTAAAGCATCTGTTTATTAAAAAATAAACATTATAACTTTAATGAACATAAAAAATATGAATCAAACTAATACATTTTCATTAGATACAATAAAAATTATTACAACAACAGAGATAAAAAAGCATATTTCAGAAATTATTGATAAAGTAAAATATAAGAACCGTATTTTTGGCATTGGAAAAAAAAATAAAATTGAGGCTTTAGTAATTAAATTTCCTGAAAATTTTAATAATAAGTTAAGCAAAATTACAAATGTAAATTCTAATTCTTCAAGTTTTAATTTTTTAGAAAAAGAACCTGATTTATATAATATAAATAATTTACGCAAAACTTAAATTATTGTTTGATTTATAGAATTTACGAACTATGTCTTTCGTTTCAAGAAAATTTATGGCATTAACCAAAAAACAAATTCAAGAAATTATTAATTATTGGAAAGAAGGA
>JAHJJO010000121.1 GCA_018822835.1 Patescibacteria group bacterium | reverse complement strand
ACAATATTTCGTTGTTAATGAATTCTATTAAAAAGTTAACATACGAATTATCAATTACTAATTACGAATAAATTAAATTAAATTACAAAACTCTTCAAAATTATAAAATTACTAACTTTTTATAAATTTTTAATTTGTAATTGTTAATTGATAATTGTTAATTGATTACGATTATGAATTCAATCGAAAAAATACCACCTCAAAATTTAGAAGCTGAAGAAGCTCTTTTAAGTTGCCTTTTAATTGATAAAGATGCTATTATTAAAATAGTAGACACTATATTTGAAGACGATTTTTATAAAGATAGCCATAAAATTATTTTTCAAACCTCTCAAGAACTTTATAGCCGACATGAACCAATAGATATTTTAACTTTAACAAACCGTTTAGAAGAAAAAAAACAATTAGAAAATATAGGCGGGCGCTCTTGTTTAGCGCGACTTTCCAATATTGCTCCGACTGCTTCCAATGTTATTCATTACGCAAATATTATTAAACACAAAGCGACACTGCGGCGATTGCAAAAAGCGGCAACCGAAATTATGGATTTGAGCTATAAAGAAGATGATGAAATAGACAAAATTTTAGATGAAACAGAACGAAAAATATTTAGTATATCGCAAAAGTATTTAAAAAATGTTTTTTTGCCAATAGACGTTTTGTTATCAGAAGCATTTGAACGAATCGACGAATTACATAAACAAAGTGGAAAACTACGTGGTTTACCAACTGGCTTTACTGATCTTGATAATATTTTAGCAGGGTTGCAAAAAGCTGATTTAATTATTTTGGCTGCGCGACCAAGTGTTGGAAAAACAACATTAGCGCTTGATATTGCGCGCCAAACAGCGCTTAAAAGTAAAAAGGGTGTTGGCATTTTTTCTTTAGAAATGAGCAAAGAACAACTAATTGACAGAATTCTTTGTTCTCAAGCAAATGTTAATTTATGGAAAATGCGAACAGGAAAATTATCAGATACAGAAGGAGATGATGATTTTTCTCGTATTGGAGAGGCAATGGGTCAGCTTTCAGAAGCGCCTATTTATATTGACGACTCTGCCACTTCTTCTGTAATGGAAATAAAAGCAAAAGCCAGGCGTCTGCAAATGGAAAAAGGTCTTGGATTAATTATAATTGATTATTTACAGCTCATGGAAGGTCGTGGCAAATACAGTGATAACCGAGTGCAGGAAATAGCTGAAATAAGCAGGGGTTTAAAGGCTATTGCTCGCGAATTAAATATTCCTATTTTGGCGCTTTCGCAACTTTCTAGAGCTGTAGAGCAAACCAAACCTGCAATTCCAAAGTTAGCTCATTTGCGGGATTCTGGTTCTATTGAGCAAGATGCAGATGTTGTAATGTTTATTTACCGTAAAGCTGCTGATAGAGGTTATAATTATGACGATTTACGCGATGAAGAAAAACATTTAGCAGAACTTTATATTGCAAAACATAGAAACGGTCCAATTGGAAAAGTAAATTTATTTTTTGATGAAAAAATAGTAAGATTTAGAGGATTGGACACAAAACATAGTTAATTAGGGATTAGTTAATTAGTTAATTTGGAATTAACGATATAGCTTGATTAAACTTTAATTTATTCCTAATCCCTAATCAACTAATTAACCAACATTATGTTTAATAAATTAAAACAATTTAAAGAAATGCGTTCGCAAGCTAAAGCATTGCAAAATAGCTTAGCGCAGGAATCAGTTACAGTAGAAAAAGGCGGGGTTAAAGTTGTAATGAACGGCAATATGGAAGTTACTTTTTTGACTGTTAACCAAGAATTGTCCAAAGATTCTCTTGAGGGAATGCTTGTTGACTGCATTAATGACGCTATTAAAAAAACACAACAAATAATGGCGCTGTCAAAGCCATTTAGAAATGTCCTACCCTCAGCCAAGTAGAAATGTCCTACCCACTGATTTTTAATGATTTATTCGGCTAAACTATTAGCTTGTTCGACTCCTATATTATTAGATACAGGACAAGCCATTTGTTGTTGT
>JAHJJO010000120.1 GCA_018822835.1 Patescibacteria group bacterium | reverse complement strand
ATTTTATTAAAAAACTGGAGAGGGACGACGAAGGATCTATTTAATGCTTCTATTTAATAATATTGATAATTATCAACATATGTTATAATAATAACATATTTATGACTATTGAACAAATAATTAATGAAGTTAAAAAAAATGATTCTTCAGCAGATATTGACTTGCTAAAATTAGCTTATGATTTTGCAAAAATAGCTCATCAAGGACAAAAAAGATTGGATGAGGAGCCATATATTCAACATAGTTTGCATACCGCTTTTATGCTGGCTCAAATAAAAGCTGACTTATCAACAGTTACGGCAGGACTTTTGCATGACACCATAGAAGATTCTGAGCATACTTTTGAAAATATTGAAAAAAATTTTGGCGCGGAAATAGCAAACTTAGTGCAAGGCATTACTAAACTTGGAACAGTTAAATACCGTGGGGTTGAACGATATAAAGAAAATCTGCGTAAAATGTTTTTAGCAATGGTTGATGATCTAAGGGTTGTCTTAATTAAATTTTGCGATCGTCTTCATAATTTAAGAACACTAAATGCTTTATCAAAAGAAAAACAACTTCGCATTGCAAAAGAAACTTTAGAAATTTATGCTCCTATAGCAGGGCTATTAGGCGTATGGCGCTTAAAATGGCAAATGGAAGATATTTGTTTTAAATATCTTCATCCAGAAGAATTTCAAAAACTAAAACACAAATATGAAGTAGTAAAAAAAATTGAACACAAAAAATTTATTGAAAAAACAAAACATATTTTAGAAAAGGAACTTCAAAAAGCGAATATTCAGCATCAAATAGAAGGAAGATTTAAACATCTTTATAACATCTATCAAAAAATGCAGAGAAAAGATAAAAAATTCCATGAAATTTATGATGTTTTTGCTTTACGAATTATTGTTCCAACTATTGCTGACTGCTATAAAGTTTTGGGAATTGTACACGCAATATGGTGGCCAAAAATGGATCGTTTTAAAGATTATATTTCTATGCCAAAGCCAAATGGATATCAAAGCTTGCATACTACTGTTTTTGGTTATGATGACAAATTAACTGAATTTCAAATTAGAACACAGGAAATGCACGACGCGGCTCTTTACGGTATTGCGGCTCATTGGCATTATAAAGAAAAAGGTGATTTAAAAAAACCTCAAAAACAACCTTTTTGGATCAAAGAAATTTTAAATGCTCAGCGAGAAGCTAAAAATACTCATGATTTTATTACAGAAGTTAAATTAAACATTTTTCATAATCGCATTTTTGTTTTTTCTCCTAAAGGCGATGTTTTTGATCTGCCTGAAGAGGCAACGGCCATTGATTTCGCTTACGCTGTTCATACTGAAATTGGAGACAAAGCAACTGGCGCGTTAATTAATGAAAAAATGTCTGTATTAAGTCAACAATTAAAAAACGGAGATATGGTAGAAATAATTATTGAAAAAAATCGCAAACACCCAAATCGCGCTTGGTTAAAATTTGCTAAAACTCACCGCGCTAAAAGCAAAATTAAACAACACATTAAAGTCAAAAGTCTATAAAGTCCATAAAGTCAAAAGTCATTTAATTTAATAACTTTAGGCTAATTATGACTTTGGACTTTATGGACTTTGGACTTTATGGACTTAATAATAACATTAGAATATCCTCCATTTAAAGGAGGCATCGCAAATTATTGCGAGAATCTAAAAAAATATTGGCCTGAACCGGACAATATTTTTGTGCTACATAATAATGAAAATAAATTAATTAATGAAAAATTGCCTTTTCTGAAATGGCTGCCTTGCTTGTGGTATTTATGGAATGAAATAAAAAAACACAGGATTAATCATATACTAGTTCATCATATTTTGCCTTTAGGCACGGCAGTGTATTTGATTTCTAAAATAACAAAAATTTCTTATTCAATTATTTTGCATGGAACAGACCTTGGCGTTGCTTGCAGTATGCGAAGAAAAAAATGGTTAGCAAAAAAAATATTATACAATGCGGATAATATAATTTGTGGAAGCAGTTACGTAGCAAGCTACGTAACAAAACAATTTTTCTCTTGCCACCACGCACAAATTATAGTAAGACCAAAAAATTATAAAAACATTTTTTTTTTGTCATTCCCGCAAAAGCGGGAATCCAGGCTTGATAAAATTTATGGATTCCCGCTTTCGCGGGAATAACAAACAAGGAACATTTTATAATTCAAAAAAATCAAATAAAATTACAGTAATTAACCCTGGTGTAAATTACATAAAATATAATTCAGAATATGTAACGCAAATTAAAAAAAAATACAACTTAGAAAATAAAATTATATTATTAAGCGTGGGACGGTTAGTTAAAAGAAAGGGCTTTGACAAAACTATTGCGGCCATGCCAGAAGTTTTAAAACAAGTCCCTAATTTAATTTATGTAATTTGGGGACATGGGTCAGAAGCTGAAAATCTAAAACAACAAGCTAAAAATTTAAAACTTAATAATATATTATTTTTAATAAACATTGCTGATGTTGACAATAAACAAAAAGACGCATTATATAATATTGCCGACATATTTATAATGCCCGCGAGAAGCATTGGTCAATGTGATTATGAGGGCTTTGGTATTGTTTATTTAGAAGCTAACATAGCGGGCAAACCGGTTATTGCTGGTGATAGCGGAGGAGCACGAGATGCTGTTTCTCATGGAGTAAGCGGATTAATAGTTGACCCAGAAAACGCAACAAGCATCGCAAATGCAATTATTAAATTATGTTTAGATAAAGGTTTAAGAAAAAAATTAGGACAGCAAGGCAAAGAACGCGCTATTAATAATTTTATGTGGGAGGAACAAATAGAGAAAATTTTTCGCATAACACATAACGCGTAACGTAATTAATTATGTTACGCGTTATGTGTTATGCGTTATGCGAGTATGATTAGTATAATAATTCCAATCTATAACCAAGCTGACAAACTGCCAAAATGTTTAGACAGCATTTTAAACCAAACTTATAAAAATTATGAAGTAATTATTGTTAATGACGGCTCTACTGACAATGTTAATGAAGTGATTAAAAAATTTAACGATGTCGGGAGTCGCACTCCCGACACTCCCGACATTCTATATGCGTTACGCGTTATGCGTAAAGGCGCTCCATCAGCTCGCAATTATGGCTTTAAAAAATCTCAAGGAAATTATATTTTATTTTGCGACGCTGATATTATTTTAAAGCCAACAACCTTAGAAATAATGCTTAAAACATTAAATAAGCATCAAGAAGCAAGCTATGTGTATTCTTCTTTTTTGTGGGGCTGGAAATTATTTAAAGTCGGCGAATTTAATCCTGAAAAATTAAAAACAGGTCCATGCATTCACACGACAGCGCTGATTAGGAAAGAGCATTTTCCAAAATTCGGCTGGGATGAATCTATAAAAAAATTGCAGGACTGGGATTTATGGCTCACTATGCTTGAACAAAATCATATTGGATATTGGATTGATCAGGTTTTATTTACAGCGCAGCCAGGTGGAACTATTAGCAACTGGCTCCCCTCTTTTGTTTATAGATTATTTCCGTTTTTACCAAGTGTAAAAAAATATAAAAAAGCTGTAAAAATTATTAAAGAAAAACACAAAATTCTGATGTCGGGAGTCGCACTCCCGACATAAGGGGCTTATTTTTAACCTTAAATTTTATAAGGGCTTGTAGTATAGTGGTAATATACCGCACCTGCCCCGTTAAATAAACGGGCCGATAGCTCAGAGGCAGAGCGCTGCAATCGCAATGCAGAGGTCGTGGGTTCAAATCCCACTCGGTCCACTAATTGCCCGTATTTAACGGGGTAAACATTGCGGAGACGTGAGTTCGATTCTCACTGAGTCCACCAAACACGATTTGATAAAGTTAAAACTTTTTTCCAGTAAAATCCTGACGCTGACTGTATATCTGATTTCGTAAAAAAGAAAAACTAAATAATTCTTTATTTTTCTCTTTTACCCCACCCATATTTTTATTTCTCTCTTTTTTATAATATAATAAGGAAGAGAATTAAAAACTTCAGATACACAGGAACATTATATGAAATTACAAGAAAATTTTTATATATCTATAATAAGTATTAACTAGTATGAACGAAATATTTTTTCCTAGTCAATATAAAAAAGCTCTTTTGAATAAAACAAAAAATAGTACAATTCGTATTAGGAATGAAATTGGCAAGTATAAAGTTGGAAAAATTTATTCTGCAAAATCCTATGCTGGTAGCGATTGGAATGTCCAGATAAAAATCTTAAAAATCTTCCCAACAACATTAAGAAAACTATCTAATTTTGGCATTCCCAAACGAAGTATTGAAGCAACTCGGAAGAAGGAGAAAATTTCTCTTAATGAAAAAGTAGAGTTAATAATTTACAACTATGAAAAAGAACACTAAACTTATTTTGATTTTATCTCTTGTAGTTCTATTATTATTTGCTTGGGCGCCATGGATGGATGATCAAGCTATTTATGATAGAGTTTTTCAAGAAAAAGCCGGAATAGACGGAACAATAGACAAACAAACTGGTAAGCTTATTTGTGACTATAGCATAATGTGGTTTCCGTTTGAAAAATATGTTGCAAGCTGTGAAGGTGGCTACTTTGTTACATTTTGGGGTAAAGTCTTGTTGTGAGTTCGGTGGTAGAACTCTACGCTCCCTCCGATGCTAAAGTTTTGACGGACAGGTAAAATGGGTTCGGATTTCGTCCAGCAAACAAAACTAAAAAAATTTGAAATTGGGCAAGTTGAGACAATTTTAAAAACTATGCTAATATAATTTTATGCAAAATCAATTTATAATAATTTTATTTAGTTTTTTATTTATAGCTATTATTGCTGTAATATTTTTTTTAATCTGGAAAAGAAATTTAGGAGATGAAAATAAAATGATTTCAATGGCTGGAAAACTTACGGAACTTGTTGAGCAGAACAAAGAATTAAGGATAGCTATGGATAATAAATTATCTGAAGTCCACAAAGTTTCACAAGAGCAATTTAACAAAACAACAAATATTATGCAAGGAGTTACACAGCAAACAAATAAAATGATGTCAGACATTCATAACCAAAGTCAAAAAATGATTTCCAATGTTGTTGAAAAAATAACAAAATTAGATGAAACAAATAAACAAGTAATTAATTTCTCAGGTCAACTTCAAAATTTGCAAAACATTTTAAAAAACCCAAAACAACGCGGGGTTTTGGGTGAATATTATTTAGAGCAAACATTAAAAAATGTTTTGCCGCCAAACACTTATCAGATGCAATATGCCTTTAAAGACGGGAGTATTGTTGATGCTGTCGTTTTTGTAAAAGAAAAAATAATTCCAATTGATTCAAAATTCAGTCTTGAAAATTATCAAAAAATTCTTGATACCGATAATCCAGAGCAAAAAGAAAAATTAGAAAATTTATTTAAACAGGATTTAAAATTGCGTATTGATGAAACAGCAAAATATGTAAAACCATCTGAAAATACAATGGATTTTGCTTTTATGTTTATTCCTTCGGAAGCGATTTATTATGATTTATTAATTAATAAAGTCGGCGCAGTGCAGGTTAATACGCGAGATTTAATTGAATACGCTTTTAAAGATAAGCATGTTATTATTGTTTCTCCAACTTCATTTTTAGCGTATTTACAAACTGTTTTACAAGGATTGCGAGCTTTGCAAATTGAAGAAAGCGCTAAAACAATTCGCTCTAATGTTGAAAAATTAAGCAGGCATTTATTAAGTTATGATAATTTTATGAAAAAATTAGGCATGAGCATGTCAACTGCTGTAAATCATTATAATAATGCTTACAAAGAATTTAAAAAAGTTGACAAGGATGTTGTAAAAATCACTGACAAAAAAACAAAAGTTGAACCAATGATTTTAGATAGGCCTGTTACATGATAAGCCAAAAACGAATTAATAAAAAAAACAATGCTCCAAGCACTGTTTTTTTTATTAATTCGTAATCAAGACTTACTTTTTTCCGTCACAGTCCCCCGCCGAATCGGCGGGGAGACTGTGACGAGGCCAGAAAGTGGAGGAATAAACTAAAAAGCTACAAGCTAAAAAGCTAAAAAGCTATTTCCCCAAATCTCTAAACAACGGCATGCCTGTTGATGGACTTGTTGGAACATAAATTGTGCCTTGCCTTTCTTTTAAATCTTTAATATATAAATAATACAAATAATTATTAGACAAGCTCTCGTTAATAATTTTTTGCGAATCTCTTTGCCCCTCTGCTTCAATTATTTTTCGCTCTTTTTCTTTCTTTTCTTTTACTAATAAAAAATCATACTTTTGAGCTTCCTGCTCTGCCTGCAGTTTTTCCTGAATTGATTGTGATAGATTTGCTGGAAGTTGAACATTTCTTAACAACACGTCCTCAATAATAATTCCTCTGTCTTTAATTTCGCTTTTTAATTTTTCTAAGATATTCCGAGCAGCTTCTTGCCGTTTTTCAGAATAAATATCTTTTGCTTCGTATTGCGCGATTATATCGCGAATAGATGTCCTAATAGTTGGACGAATAATTTTTTCTTCATAAGTTAAGCCAACTGTTCTATAAATTTCAGACGCTTTTTCTTCATCAATACGATAAAGAACAGTCATATCTAAATCAACGCTTAAGCCCTCTTTAGTTAATGAAGTAATAGCATCAGCTCCACTGCGTTTGCCCTCGCCTTGCGCAATGCTCATTGTATATTCCTCGGTTCTAACGCTCATCTTGGTTACTTTGGCCAATGGTATAACAAGATGGAATCCGGAAGAAAGCTCTTTTTCTTTTACTTTGCCAAAAAGAGAATAAACCCCTGTTTCTCCAGCATCTACAATTATAATAGAAGCAAAAAACAGCCAAAACGCAAAAATCAGCGTAACAATTCCCATAATCATTTTTTTAACATTCTGCGCGTTTTTTAAATTGTCTACATCAATAATTTGTGACATATTGTTTTTATTAACCCCGCGAATTAATTCGCTAATGCGCGGAGTTAATT
>JAHJJO010000119.1 GCA_018822835.1 Patescibacteria group bacterium | reverse complement strand
TTTACTAACCAACCAAAGCGATTTATAGCTGTATTTGTGTGCATTTTTTTGCGATAACATAAAAACAAGGTGAATATAAGACAGCAAAGTGACATTTTTATCAATTGCTTGTCTATAAATCTGACTTGAATTTTTTGGATAATTGTGGAACTAGATAAAGACAAAGAGCAAGAAGCCAAAGACGGAGCCGTTTTTGCTCAAAATCTAAAATCTCAAATCAAAGAGCTTGAAGATAAATTGGACACGCTACTTGATACACACTTGGACGAAACAATTACCAAAGAAGAATATACTGCCAAAAAACAAAAAATCCTCAACCATAAGATTGAGATTTCCGAGAAATTAAAGGATTTTGAGCAAAACGGCGATCATTGGCTCGAACCTGCCAAAAAATTCATTTTAGACAGTAAACAAGCCGAAATTATCGCTTTGCAGGAAAATCTTTTTGAGAAAAAAGATTTTCTAAAAAAGATTGGCTCGAACCGCGTTTTGCTTTCGCAAAAGGTGGCGATTGAACCCAAAAAATCTTGGCAAATACTATACAACCTGCCTGCCGAGGCGCGAAGCGCCGAGGCAACAAACTCGCAACATACAATTTGGCTCCCGGGGTCGGATTCGAACCGACGACCAATTGGTTAACAGCCAACTGCGCTACCGCTGCGCTACCCGGGAATCTATAGTTATAAAGTTCATAAAGTTGAAAGTTCATAAAGTTGAAAGTCAAATAAAATAAATTTTAATTTATTTTTAAAAAAACTTTATAACTTTACAACTTTTAACTTTATGAACTAACTAGTAGTCTCTTAGTTTTTTAATATCTTTATGTTGTCTAATACGTTCTAACGCCTTAGCTTCAATTTGTCTGATCCGTTCACGTGTTACATTAAATTCTGAACCAACTTCTTCTAAAGTATAAGATGCTCCATCAACTAAACCAAAACGCATCTCTAATATTTTTTGTTCTCTTGGAGATAAAGTGCAGATTATTTTTTTAGCATATTCTTTAAGTAACTGCAATGCAGCTAATTTATCTGGAGAAATAGTTTTAATATCTTCAATAAAATTTTCTAATGTAGAATCATCTTCGTCTTCTCCGATAGTTGTTTCTAATGAAATAGTGTCCTGGGATATTTTAATTATATGTCTTACTTTTTCTATAGTTTCATTCATTTCTGCCGCAATTTCTTCCGGTAATGGTTCACGGCCAAGATCTTGAATAAGACGTCTTTCAATTTGTTTAAATTTATTAATTGTTTCAACCATATGCACAGGAATGCGGATTGTTCTTGATTGATCTGCTAAGGCCCTTGTAATTGCCTGTCTAATCCACCATGTGGCATATGTGGAAAATTTATAACCTTTGCGATATTCAAATTTGTCTACAGCTCTGAATAAACCAATATTGCCTTCTTGAATTAAATCAAGAAAATTAAGTCCTTTTGCGCCAGCAAATCTTTTGGCTATAGAAACAACTAATCGTAAATTTGCTTGGATCAATCGCATTTTAGCATTTTTATCTCCTTTTTCATAACGTTTTGATAAGTCTACTTCTTCTGCATGCGAAAGCAATGGAACTTTTCCTATTTCTTTTAAATACATTTGGATTGAATCAGTGCTTATTTTTGACAGGTCAATAATTTTATTTTTTGCAGAAATGGTTTGATCTGTTTCTGCATCATTTAAAATTTGCCCGTTATCTTTAACAATGTCAATTCCATTATTTTGAAGTTTTCCTAAAAAAACTTCAAAATCATAGGTATATTCTTCAACCTCAGGAAATAAATGCAATAGTTCTGTTTCTGTTACAAAAGAGCGAGTATAGGCTTTATTAAAAAAATTATCAATTTGCGTTTTTGGTGGTTTTATAATTTTTTTAAAAACACTGCTTTTATTAACATTTCTTTTTACTCTTTTTACTCTTTTTATTTTTTCTATTTTTTTGGTTAAAATTAATTTTTTTGCTAATTTAATTTTTTGAATTTTTCTTTTAACGCTTTGTTTTTTATTTTTCGGTTTTTTTATATCCACTTTGTTTTTTTTCGGTTTTATTTGCGTTTTTCCAACAACACGCTTAACTTTCTTGCCTGGTGTTAAAGAAATTTTTGCACTTTTTGTAGAAGCAAGCTTAGTGCTAATTTTCTGTTTTAAAACTCTATTTTTTTTATTTTTTATT
>JAHJJO010000016.1 GCA_018822835.1 Patescibacteria group bacterium | reverse complement strand
CTTTTAATCCAAAGTTTAAAAGAAAGTGGCGAGAAGTTAAAGATAAGAAAAATAACAGGGTTGCTTATGCATTAGAAGGCACGCCTGATAAAGCATTTGTATTTTATTATCCTGAAAATAATAAGGTTGTTGCAGTAAGACAAGACGGCTCTATAATTAAGGAGTTATAAAAAATGCAAGATAAAATAAAAATTTTATGCTAAACAAACAAGAAATCAAAATTTTATTAGTAGAAGATGATAATTTTTTACGTGAAATTTGTACAAAAAAATTAACAAAACAAGGATTTATAGTTTATGAAGCTATTGATGGAGAACAAGCGTTAAAAAAATTAGAAAAAGTACGACCTGATATAATTTTACTTGATATAATCCTACCTATTATTGACGGGTTTGAAGTATTAAAACAAATTCGTTCCCATAAAGATAAAAAAATTCAAAAAACACCTATTATTATACTTTCTAATTTAGGGCAAAAAAATGATGTTGATAAGGCTTTTACTTTGGGAGCAAATAATTATCTTATAAAAGCGCATTTTACAACTGATGATATATTAGATAAAATTAAAAAAGAACTTAGTTTATGAATTTTTATGAAATTATAATGTTATTATTTGGAATTTTTTCTGCTTTGATTGGTTGTTTTTTATATCTTAAAAATTATAAGAATAAATTAAAACAACAAACCTCAGAATTCATTTCAATTGCCACGCACCAATTAAGAACTCCTCTTACTACCATTAAATGGTCAATTAAAATGATATTAGATGGCGATGTTGGAAAATTAAATCAAGAACAACAAGAGTTATTATCTAAGGGGTATCAAAGCAATGAAAGAGTAATTAAACTTGTTAATGACTTACTTGATGTTTCACGTATTGAAGAGAAAAAATTTGATTATCAGTTTGATAAATATGATTTTGAAAACATTATAGATACCGCTATTGAACGTCTGCAAAATTTAATTATTAAAAAACATTTAAAAATAAAGTTTAATAAGCCTATCAAAAGCCCGAAGATTTATGTGGATAAAGAAAAAATTTTATTAGTCCTGCAAAATTTATTAGCCAATGCAATGAACTATAGTACGGAAAATGGTATAATAAAAATAGACATAAAAATTAAAAATAAGTTTTTACTGATTTATATAAAAGATAATGGGGTGGGCATTCCTAAAAATGAACAATTTAAATTATTTTCTAAATTTTTCAGAGCTTCAAACATAATGAAATTTAAAACCCAAGGCAGTGGATTAGGATTATTTATAACTAAAAATATTATTGAAAAACATGGAGGAAGGATTAGTATTAAGAGTCAAGAAGGAAAAGGAACAGAAGTATGTTTTAGCTTGCCAATATTATCCTCGCCATAGTTCAATAAATAATCTTTAGCTACTAAAAACGATTTTATGAAAAAAATTATTATCGCTAATTGGAAAATGAAATTAACCTTAAATGAGAGTTTAGAGTTGATTAAAAAATTCAAAGAAAAATTCAAAAATTTTCAAAAAAAAGAAGTTGTAGTTTGTCCATCGTCTATTATTTTAGATGAAGCGAGTAAGTTATTAAAAAAAACAAACCTTCAGGTCGGGGCCCAGAATGTTTTTTGGGAAGAAAAAGGATCTTTTACTGGCGAAATTTCTCCTGAAATGCTCGTAGAAGTTGGATGCAAATATGTTATTATTGGCCATAGTGAGCGAAGAAAATATTTGTTGGAAAATTATTCAATGATTCATAAAAAAATTAAAGCTGTTTTGAATGTTGATAATTTAATACCCATTATTTGCATTGGAGAAGAAGCTGAAGATAAAAAAACAGATAAAAGAGATTTTGTTTTAGTTGATCAACTTCAACAAGCTCTTGGCGGTATTAATATTATGGAAAATCAACAGATTATTATTGCGTATGAGCCTGTTTGGGCAATTGGATCAGGAATATCCATTGAACCGTCAGAAGCCGAATACTCGCATAAAATTATTAAATTAGCGTTAAATGATATGTTTGGAATGAAAATGATTAATAATAATTTTCGTATAATTTATGGCGGGAGCATTAACAGTAAAAATGTAAAAGATTTTAATAATTTAGAAAATCTTGACGGATTTTTAGTTGGAGGCGCAAGTTTGGATGTAAATGAATTTTATAAAATTGCGAAGGAAATATTTTAAGTTAAAATAATTAATTATCATTAAATATGGCTATTAAAAAAATACAACCAATTCATCCTGGCGAAATTCTTTTAGAAGAATTTTTAAAACCTTTTAACATTACTCAATACCGTCTTGCTAAAGATATTAACGTATCCGCGAGAAGAATTAATGAAATAGTGCATAACACAAGAGCAATTACAACTGATACAGCGCTTAGATTAAGTAAATATTTTAGAACATCTGCGCAATTTTGGCTTAATTTACAGACACGATATGAACTTGAAGTCCACAAAGATTTATTATCAGATTGCATTGAAAAAGATGTAAAAGTTTTTCAGTTAGCTAATACAGTTTTGATAAATGAATTGGCGTATTTATAAGAAACAACAGTATGTCCAGTAATTTCATAAAAAATCTTTTTCTTATTCTTTTTCTCATCATTTTTCTTGGCCCGCTTTTAAAGAGTAGGGCAATTTTATTTTTACTAATAATATT
>JAHJJO010000118.1 GCA_018822835.1 Patescibacteria group bacterium | reverse complement strand
GGCAAACAACAATATATATTTTTGATTTATTAAGTAATGCATTAACAACAAATTTTGATTTAGAAAAGCAACACAAAGAATTTAAGTACCCTATTATTGACAAAAATCAAAATGTTTATTATTTTAATTTTACTAATAATCGCGCTATTCAATTTAATGCAAAAACCAAAAAACTATCTACTTTAGATGTTAATTTTCCTCAAGACGCGGAGATTGCAGCAACAGCAAGTTTTAATAACATGCTTTATTTATTAGATAAACATAATAATCAAATTTATCGTTCTTCTAAAAATAACAATGGTTTTACAAAGCAGGAAGAATGGCTTAAAGAAAAAACTGATTTTTCTAACGCAGTTGATTTGTCAATTGACGGTAATATTTATGTTTTAAAAGAAAATTGCGAAATATTAAAATATCTTAAAGGCAAAAAACAAGAATTTATTTTAGACTCTATTGACCCTTTATTTACAAAAGCATCTAAAATAGTAGCTTCTCCAAAATTGAACTTTATTTATATTTTAGAATCTGTTAGTAACCGTTTAGCTGTTTTTAATAAATCAGGCAAATTTTTAACACAATATCAATCTGATAAATTTATTAACCTAAAAGATTTTATTGTTGATGAAGATAAAAATAAAATATATTTTTTAGATGAAAATTCAATCTATGAAGCATCAGCAACGCATTTAGAATAATAATTTTGGCCTTGCGGGAGTCTCTCCTAAGCGAAGTCCCGCAAGCTTGCGGGACGAAGCGAAGGAGAACTCCCGCACATAAAACCGATAGTGGCGCATGTTTTATAATTAGTCTCATCCCGCAAGCTTGCGGGATAAAATACTGCCCACTTTTACACAAGGTGGTTCGCTGTAGCGAATCATTTTTTGTATTATCCTGTATTAGAATGAATTATCAATTATCGTATCATCTTGCATTGGAGAAGACTCCAAATATCCAATGGAATCGAAAGCTTTATTTACCCTGTATAAATCCTGCGTAGCAGGAATTTTGTTAAAAACAAAATTATTTAACAGGGTTTACATAGGGTAAAAAAATAATTAAACCAATAATCACGGCAATGATAGAAGCGATCATTACAGCAGCTGCCATAATGTCTTTAATTTCTCTGGCATAAGTATGAATTCTAGGTTTTAAAATATCCGCGGTTCTTTCTATGACGCTGTTAATTATTTCCATTAAAATAACCAAACTAATAATTAAAATTAATATAATCCATTCAAATCGATTAATTTTAAAATACCATCCTAATAATACAACAAAGAATCCAATTGTTATTTGAATTCTAATATTCTGTTCTGCGCGAAATATTTTATAAAGCCCATAAAAAGCGTATTTAAAACTTTTTATTAATCTTTTAAAATTTGGCATAAAAACATTACAAAAAATAATCAAATGTCAATTTTCAATGATCAATTCACCCTGTTAAATCCTGCAGAGCAGGAATTTTGTTCGCCGCGGCGAACAAAATTATTTAACAGGGTGAATTGAAAGTTGATTATTGATTATTGATACTTTTTATTACTTTTATCTATGCGTTTGCGTGTTATACTATTGTTAACAACTTTTAATATTCCACCATCCTTTGGCTCTCTGATTTGTGTTTGATTTTAATAAATTTTGTTTTTTTAGGAAGAATGTTTAAAATTTTATCAGCCCATTCTATAATAGTTACTGCATGAGGTTGATTGAAATATTCATCAGCGCCTATGTTGATTAAATCTTGCGCGTGTTTTAATCTGTAAGTGTCAATATGGCAAAATTGTTTTATTTGAGAAGTATTTATTTTATAAATTTTCATTATCACGAATGTCGGGCTATTAATATTTTGTTTAACGCCTAAACCATCAGCCATGCCTTTAACAAAGATTGTTTTGCCAGCGCCTAAATCTCCAATTAAACCAATAATATCTCCTGGTTTTATTTTTTTAACAAATTTTTTACCTAATTCAAATGTTTCTTTTTCCGAATTTGTTATTATTTTCATGTCAATATTTTTCTTTGTTATGCGTTATGCATTATGTGTTATGTGTTTTTCGCCGATCTAGCTCAATTGGTAGAGCAATGGTATCGTAAACCATAGGTTGCGGGTTCAACTCCCGCGGTCGGCTCCACAATTTAATTGTCAATGACGAATTACGAATTAATTAATTCGTAATTGTTAATTGATAATTGTTAATTGTTTTTCCATCCCTTTTTTTGCAATCCTTTTTCCGCGGATTTTACTTGCGCTTCTTGCTTAGATGATCCTTTACCTTTAGAGATTAATTCTTTATCTAAATATAATCCCACTTCAAAGGTTTTAGAATGATCAGGTCCTGACTCGCTTAAAACCTTATAATGCGGTGTTGTATTGTGTACTTTTTGAGATTTTTCTTGAAAATGTGATTTTGGATCAAGATATAATTGATTTTCTAAAATAAGATCTAATCTTGAAATAAAATTTTGAGTAATAAATTTTTTAGCCGGTCGTATGCCTTGGTCTAAATAAATAGCCCCAATCAAAGCTTCTACAGCATTGGCTATAATGTATTTTCTGGCTTTTGAATTTTGATCTTTAGCTTCGCCTTTAGATAAATAAATATAATTTTCTAAATTTATTGCTTCAGCAACTTCAGCAAGCATATTTGAATTAACCAAACTAGCTCTCCAATTAGTTAATTCTCCTTCGGCCGTGTCTGGAAAATGATGAAATAAATATTCTGTTACAACAATTTCCAAAACAGCATCTCCTAAAAATTCCAGCCTTTCATTATGACCAAGTCTAAAATTTGGACATTCATTTAAATAAGAACGATGGATTAAGGCCTGATGTAATAAATCTTGATTTTTAAATTTAATATTAAGTTGTTTTTCAAATTGAGATAAAATCATAGAATCATGAAACGCATAACATTTATTTGTATCGTTATTCGTTATAAGCTATTTGTTCGGGTTCAATTCCCGCGATTGATTACATGTTTAATTGTCAATTATAATTTTATTTTATAATTTCCTCAATAGTCTTTAATTCAAAAGAATTTGGATTTTTTTCTAATCCTATTGATATAATTTTTCGCGCTTCCTCTTTTTTATTTTGTTCTTTTAAAAGCAGAGCTAGATTACTGTAACTTACAACAAAGTAAGGATCTGCCTCAATTGCTTTGTAATAACTTTCTTCTGCTTCAACAAACTTTTTAAAATCTCTGAAAGCATTACCCCTGCTATTATAAGCAAATGCATTATTAGGATCTTGCTTAATTATTTTATCACAAATAGAAATAGCTCCATTATAATCTTTTAGATTGTATCTAACCACAGCTAATGTTTGTAAATAATTAATATTTTGAGGAGAAATTTTAATTATTTTTTCTAACATTTTTACTGATTGTTCAAATTCTCCTTGATTCATTAAAGATAAGCTTTGTTGATATTCTTGATATACTTCTTCTTTCTGATTTTTATTCAATTCATGCTTTTGCTGTTGCCATAGATAGATAAAAACTACTGAAATTAAAATTATTATAGCTACTATAATTTTAGTAGTTTTGATTATTTTTTCTTTATTGTTTAAATTTATATTCATAAGATTGATTTAAATTGTTAATTGTTAATTGTTAATTGATTTTACTTATACCTTAGCGCGTCCAAAGGATTAAGTTTGGACGCTCTGTGAGCTGGCCAAAAACCAGCGATAAAGCCAACGCAAGTTGAAAGTATGATAATAAAAATAATAAACCAAAAAGGATAAGCAAAAAGATTAACTTGATCTCCGCCTAAAGTATTGGCTAATATATTTAATATCCAATTAAAAATTTTACTTGCTATAAATCCGATTGCAATTCCTCCAATGCCACCTAAAAATCCAGTAATAGTTGATTCTCCTAAAAAAAACCATTTAATATCATGAGGAGAGGCTCCAATCGCCCTCATAATTCCTATTTCTTTTACTCTTTCAAGAAGGGTTATGGTCATTGTATTAATCAAACCAATAGCAGCAACAATCAAAGCAACAACTCCAAAAATACCTAAAATAATCTGGATTATTTTAAATACTTTATTAGCTTGATCAATAGTGTCTGACAAAGCTGAAACCAAAAAACCCATTGAAATTAATTTTTCTCTCGCGCTTTGAATTTCCTTGCTTGTTTTAATTTTTGCTTTAGCAAATTGAAATTTTTCTATTGTTAATTCTTGCAAATCATCAAGTTTTAAATAAGCTTGCGGTGAAACATCTTCTTCCTGAAATAATCCAATTACTTCAAATTCTTTTTCATAATTTATTTTCTTATCTTTCAAAGCTTTATTTTCTTGATTAAAAAAAATAATCTTAAACTTTTTTCCTAAAATTTCTTCTGGCTTTAAATTAAAAAGTTCAATTATAGTAGAGTTGACAATTACTTTTCCCTTGTCTTCTTTATTAAATATTCTTCCAGAACTTGTCAAATTTCCTGTTAATTGAAACCAGTCTGGCTCTACTATGTTTAAAGTAATTTCTGAAGTAAGTTCTTTAAACATGGTTTGTCCTTGGAGAACAGCTTGAGGAGATATTTTTTCTACTTCAGGAAACTTTGAAATTGTTTTTAAACTATCTGGGGTTAATGAAATAGCTTCTTCTTCAACAGGAGTAATGTCTAAAGTTAATAAAGATTCAGCAGTTGTTATTTGTTCTAAAAGATTTTTTTGCAAGCCAAATCCCAAAGAAACTAAAAATAAAATAGCTCCAATTCCAATAGAAACACCAAGAATTGTAAAAATAATTCTTTGTTTTCTGCTTCTAAAATTCTCAACTGATAAATAGATAAGGTCTATAATTTTCATAATAAAAAATAATTTTCAATTTCTAATCCGCCGCGGCGGACAATTTCCAATGGAGTGTCGGGAGTCGCACTCCCGACATTTCTCAGTTTATTTATTTTATTAAAATCAATTCTATTTGCCTACTAAAATTTTTAGCTGTTCTTCTGTTTAAGCCCATTCCTCCGCTTTTCAATGGCATATCAAGCAATTTTTCTAACTCATCTTTCTTTAACTTGCCAATTATTCTTAATGATAAAAATTCATTTAATCTCTTTGCTTGTTCAAAAGATATGTTGCCTTGATAATTATCTAGAAGATGTGTTCTGATTTCAACAGCTTTGTTTTTTAAAGGCGTTGAAGGCGAATCTTGTTGTGTCTTTACTATTTTCATTTTCTCTGCGAGCTTGCTAATTTTTTCTGTTAAATTTTTAGCTCTTTGAGCATAAAGATTCGCGCCTCCTTTTTCTGTTGGATTATCTAATTTTTCAAAAAGTTTAGTTTTACTAATTTTGCCCACGATATAATTATCAATGGTTTCTTCTATTTTTTGCTGCGCTTCAATATCAAAAGGGAATATAAGATTGTTCAGAATCAATTTTGATCTTAATCTTGATTCAGTAAGATAAGGATATGCTTGGGCTAATCTTTCTAGCTCTGAAATTTTTTCTTGTGACATTTTATCCAAACTTACTTTCTCAGTATTAACTACTTCTCTAATAATTTGTCCGTCTTTCATATAAAAAATTCTATTTGCCCTAGGCAAATCTCTTGGATTATGAGTAACATGAATTATTGTTTTTTTGTCTTTTTTATTAAGCTCCTCTAATAAATCTAAAAAAATATCAGCATTTTTTGAATCTAAATTTCCTACTGGCTCGTCAGCCAAAAGGATTGGTGATTCATTAATTAAAGCTCTGGCAATAGCAACTCTTTGCTGTTGCCCGCCTGATAACATAGAAGGCTTTCTTTTTCGAAATTCAAAAAGTCCAAATCTTTTCATTAAATCTTTCGCCTTTGCCTTTCTTTTGAATAAAGAAACTTTAGCAAATATTTGAGGTAATAAAATATTATCCTCTACTGTTAAAGATGGAATTAAATGATAAGCTTGAAAAATCATTCCTGTGTAAAAAAGGTGGAAATTAATTAATTCTTTTTCAGATAAACTTTGCAAATCTTTTCCATTAGCAATTACCTTGCCTTGCGTTGGAACTTCAAGACCGGCAATAGTATAAAGCAAAGTAGATTTTCCACACCCAGAAGGTCCAAAAAAAATAATATATTCCTCCGGATATATTTCGCTATTAATGTTTTTTAAAACATTAGCTTCATTGCTTCTGCCTAAATTATATGTTACAGATAAATTTTGAATTTTAATAATAGGATTGACCATAAAAACATATAAACATTTAAACATTTAAACATTTAAACATTTAAACATTTTTCTGGCTTCGTCAGAATCTCCCGAAGGGGATTCTGACGCATTAATGAAAGATGGTCTATACGCTGGAATCCTCTGCTGAGAGATTCCAGCGAGGCCAGAAAAAAACATTTAACAGGATGAATTGATAATTGATAATTGTTAATTGTTAATTGTTAATTGATAATTGATAATTGACTTTGTTACATTTTTATTTTTTTAAGAAAACCGAATGTTTGTTCAAAATGTTTAACAATTAAATCAATTATGCTCTCTTTTGGCTTTGGAGTCAAGACAACATAATTTTTTGAATAAGACTTATTATTAAAACCGTCAATAGATTCTATTTTAAATTGATAAACTTTGCCTTGAGAAAAAGAAGTATTAACAACATTATGCTTTAAAACCAATTCTTTATCTAATAAAGTGCTGTTAGCTAATTCTTGTTTATTGCTTAGACCTTCCTGATAATAAATTCGCGAAGTGGCTGGCTTGTCTGTTTGCCATGAAATAATTACTTGCACTTTTTCAACTTTACCTGGAATTAAACTGGTTTTTACTCTAACATTAAATATTATTGGCGGATTCTTGCTAATTGAAGTTGAAAAAGGCATAATAGAAGAAAAAGACTGGTTTTCTATTTCATCTTGAATTTTAATTTGTAAAGTATAATCAGTAAAAGGTTGAAGATTCTTTATTGTTTCAAGATGCTCTCGTTGAAAACTTGGAAATTTTTGAATAACTTTTTCTCCTGTTTTTACATCAATAACTTCTACTTCACTCTTGGTTGGCAAAGAAGTTTTCCATGTTAGCTCTACTTCTGTTTCCTGAATGGAAATCAATTTAAGATCTAATATTTCCGGAAATATAGAAGCGGTTAAAAAGGTTTGGTTTGGTGATTCTGACCATCCGCCTATTTCCGCTTTAGAACGAACTTGATAATTATATTCAGTCGCCGGCTTAAGATTAGTTAATTCTACACTATGTAAAATAACTTTTTCTTCAAAATTTCCCACTTCTATTGTATATAATTCTTCTTGTTGATTATAATCTTTTTTCTCAGCAAACGCAATCACGCTATTTGATTCTTTATCAGTTATCCAGCTGATTTTAGCCCAATCAGGACCAATTTCCACAATAGGATTTTCTCCAGTGATTAAAGGAGGATTAATTATTCTATTGGCTGATTCTTCAAAAGATTTAAAAACAGAACTTATGGAATAAGGGCTTTTTAATTTGTTTAAAATATTTATTATTTTGCCTACCAAATTTTCCTCAAGTTCTTGAGTTATGTTTTTTTCTGCTTCAGTTTCAATTTTACTCTCGCTTGCGCCTGCTCCTAAAGTAGTAAAAGTATTATTGTCTGAATATCCAAGATTGCCAGATTGATCTTTGCCCAAAACTCTAAAATGATAAGTCGTTTCCATATCTAAAGGCAGTAAATTAAAAGAATGAGAAGCAGTTAAATCATAAATATTTCCTAAAATGCCTTGCTCATATTTTTGAGTTAATCCATATTCAATAAAACTATCTGTTAATTCATTGGTTTCCCATTTAATAACAGCCGCGCTATCACTAATGTTTTCTACTTTAATCTGGCTCATAATCGGAGCAATTTTATCTATTTCCGGGCCTTGGATTATAATCACTCCTCCTCCTCCGCTTGTTGTTTGCGTTTCTTGAACAGGAGCTTGTCCAGTGGTAAATTCATAATTTTCAGTCTGGCTTTCATTGCCTATTAAATCTTTTGATTGAATTTTAAAATAATATTTTGTTTCCGAGCTTAAACCAGTAATATTAATAGAATGATTTTGATTTAATCCTTGTTTTCCTTGATAATTTTCATAGTCAATACTTGCGCCATACATAACTAATGAAGTCGCGTCTTCATTGGTTATCCAGCTAACTACAGCTGAATTATATGTTATATTATCAGATTCAATGCCAGTTATCGCTGGAGGCAAATTATCTGTTGGACTAGTTAAAGTTGTAAAAGAACTTTGATTATCAACGGTTTCCCAAACAGTTAAATTGCCACCTTGATCTCTAACTTTGATTTGAAAATAATAAACTGTGTCAGGAGAAAGATCGGTTAATAAAACACTATGATTAACAACTGATTCATAAATTCCCCTGACTGTGCCATAATTTCTATTTAAACCAAAATCAACAAAAGAATCAGTTTCTTCGTTTGTTGTCCATGTAATTGTAGCTTGATTGGATGTAATATTTGTAACAGAAACATTGGAAATAATCGCGAATTCATTATCTGCTGTTGT
>JAHJJO010000117.1 GCA_018822835.1 Patescibacteria group bacterium | reverse complement strand
AATTATTTTGTTTAAAACATTAAAAAATTAAAACATTGTTTCAAAATTAAAAATTATAAAGTTAAAAATTTTTTTCATCGTACTTTAACAAAATATCTAAGCGCCAAATTGGATAAAATTAATTTTTTATTTAGCTTGGCGTTTAGAAAAATATAAGCGACTAAAAAAAGGAGGAGAAAAAAATGACTGAAGAAGAGAAAAAAGCACGAGTGATTGAAGGACTGAGTAAATTCGAGAAAGGCACAGGTGGATTTTTGCGTTTAGATATTATTGGGGAAGCTTTGTTATCCCTAACTCCTGAGGAGCAACAAACCATAGCTCCTCATTTTTCAGATGGAATTGCTGATGCTCAAATTGTAAAAGATCTTGGTGAAACACTCATCAGCGCTCACAAGCACTCGGAAAAGAGCGACTAAAAAAAGGAGGAGAAAAAAATGAATCCAAATATTTTTTGTACAATTATCGGCGCGATTATCTGCGTCGGAATTATTGTTGCCTTAGAAAAGTCTGAGGCAAACAGTTCTCTTTTGATAGGCGCAGTAGTTGCCTATCTGTTATTTCTTCTATTTCTTATAATCAAGAAAGTAGAAGACAATGAACGACTAATAGCGCTCGGAAAAGAGCGACTAAAAAAATTAAGAGGAGAAAAAGATAAACGTTGTGGATAAGTTGTTGGAAAGTTGATAAAACAAGGATGTTTATCAACTTTCCAATTCAAATTATTGACTGTTTAGTTTCGGCTAAGCAGTTTTTTTTTGGCTAATTTCAGCAAAAATTTAATGTTATGTTTGTAATATAATTGACGCAAGGACAAGGGTGGTGTATAGTTAAACCAGATTGGGGAAAAGTGGGAGGAAATGGGGAAGAATAGAAAAATAATCAAGTATCAATAATCAACGATCAATTCACCCTGTTAAATCCTGCATAGTAGGAATTTTATTCGCCACGGCGAACAAAATTATTTAACAGGGTTAATAATCAAATATTAAATAATCATTTAATTATAAATTTGAGAATTAGTTAATTGATAATTTATTGAAAATTGATTATTGAAAATTGAAAATTGTTTGTATGTTTATCGGCGAATACCAACATAATATAGATAATAAAGGTAGGATGGCAGTTCCTGCTAAGTTTCGAGCATTATTAAAAGATGGGGCAGTTGTGACTAGGGGATTAGATAACTGTCTTTTTTTATACCCCAAAAAACAATGGAATGTTTTAGCTGAAAAATTAGCCGGTCTGCCAATTAGCCAGGCAAAAGCAAGGGCGTTTTCCAGGCTAATGCTTGCGGGCGCCATGGACGTTGATTTTGATAATCAAGGCAGAATTATTTTGCCTGAATATTTAAGAAAATTTGCTCTTTTAAAAAAGAAAACAATCATCGCCGGACTTTATGACAGATTAGAAATTTGGGATGAAACAATTTGGAATAAATACAAGACAGGAGCTGAGAGCAAGAGCAGTGATATTGCAGAGGCGATGGGAGAGCTTGGGGTTTAATTTTTAATTTTTAATTTTCAATTTTTAAACAAAAGCAAATTTTCAAACGAAAATAACAATGAAGTTAAAAAAATATTTTTATGTTTATATTTTAGCAAGCCAAAGGAATGGCACTTTATATGTTGGCATGACTTCTAGTTTAAAAAGAAGAATTGATGAGCATAAAAATGGGATAATAGAAGGATTTACTAAAAAATACAGAGTTCACTTATTAGTTTATTATGAAACATTTGGATATGTTTATAACGCAATTAACAGAGAAAAACAATTAAAAAAATGGAATAGAAAATGGAAAATAGAATTAATTGAAAAAGAAAATCCAATTTGGAAAGATTTATATAATGATTTGTTTTAGATAAAAAATTATATTAATAATAGATACCACATTCAAAAATTGTATTCAAAAAATAATAAACCGTTCAATTGTCATTCCCGCGAACGCGGGAATCCAGCTTTAATGCTATGACTGGATTCCCGCGTTCGCGGGAATGACAAAAGGATATTTCTGCTAAATTAACACTTATTTTTAATAAAATCTCAACAAGTTTAAATAAATAGTAATGTTTGAAAAATTAAAAAATTAAATCATTGAAAATTGTTTGAAAGCTTGTCCCATGCTTTGACATGGGATTGATTATTGAAAATTATTTTATGTATCCTAAAAACAAAAAAATAGACATTGTAGTCGGCATCCCTTCTTATAATGAAGCGGATAATATTGAATTTGTAGCGAAACAAATTGATCTTGGTTTAAGGAAATATTTCCCGAAATTAAAAAGCGCGATTATTAATGTTGATAATGACTCTCCTGATAACACTAAAGATGAGTTTTTAAAAGCTAAAACCAAAACTCCTAAAATATACATTTCAACGCCAAAAGGAATCAGAGGAAAAGGAAATAATTTTTATAATCTATTTAAAGCCGCTAAAAAATTACAGGCCAAAACAATAATAGTTGTTGACGCTGATTTAAAAAGTATTACTCCGGAATGGATTTCAATTTTAGGCAAGCCAATTTTAAATGGATACGATTATGTTACGCCATTATATAACCGTCATGAATATGACGGTTCAATTACTAACCACCTTTGCTATCCGCTAATGTATGGTTTATTAAATAGGGTTATCCGCCAGCCAATTGCCGGAGATTTTTCTTTTTCTTCCAATTTAATGGAATATTGGATAAATAAAACATGGTATCAAACAACCAAACATTACGGCGTTGACATTTTTATGACTCTTGGAGCTATTTTAGGCAAATTTAAAACTTGCCAAGTAAATTTAGGCGCAAAAATCCATAAACCAAGCGCTCCAAAACTTGGTCAGATGTTTTCTCAAGTAGTCGGCACTCTTTTTAAAGAATTGTCCGCCAATAAAGATGGTTGGCAGCAAAAGAAAATTATAAAAGAAACTGTTTTTGGTAAAGAAAAATATCAAGCGCCACAGAACTTAAGCATTGATTACAAAGGAATAAAAGCTACTGCTCTCTATGAATTTAAAATTAATCAGAACATTTTAAAGCAAGCTCTTTCAGAAGAAAATTATGAAAAAATTCATACAATGTACAGTCAACAAAAATTAGACATTACAGGCAATTTATGGAGTAAAATTATTTATGATTTATTATATGCTTTTGACACGACTGATTTGAATTCTAATTTAATTGAAGCAATGAAATCATTGTATTTTGGAAGAGTGGTTTCGTTTATTAAACAAAGTTTGGATTTAGATTATAAAGAGTCAGAAGCATTACTCCAAAAACAAGCAGAAAGTTTTTTGAAAAATAGGAGTTATTTATTGAAAAAATACAAAATTAGTTAAAAGTTCATAAAGTTCATAAAGTTATAAAGTTGAATTAGTTGAAAGTTTATAAAGTTACCTTGAATTACAATACGTCCTTTTTGTCATTCCCGCGAACGCGGGAATCCAGTCATAACAGCATTAAAACTGGATTCCCGTTTGCACGGGAATGACAATTGAACGGTTTATTATTTTTTGGGCGCGGTTTCTGCTTGCGATGTCTATAAAATTAAATTCAAATGTTTTTAAATTACTTTATAACTTTTTACTTTCAACTTTATGAACTACACGCACATCCCTGTAATGCTAAAAGAAATTTTAGAATATTTAGATCCTAAGCCAGGGCAATATTTCATTGATTGCACTTTGGGAGGAGGAGGATATACGATGGTCATTGCTGAACGGATAAAAGAAAGTGGCAGAGTGTTGGCAATTGACTTGGATGAAACGGCGATAAACAATTTTCAATTAACAATTAACAATTACGAATTAAAGAATGTAGTTTTGGTTAATAATAATTTTAAAAATTTAAAAGAAATTGTCGTAAAATATTTTGTAAAGAATCAAAAATTTTCAGGTATTGTATTTGACCTTGGGTTATCATCAGCTCAGCTTGATGATAAGAGCAGGGGATTCTCCTTTAAATCTGATGCTCCGCTAGACATGAATTATGAATCAGAAATTATGAATCAGGAATTAGGAATCAGGAATCAAGAATTAGGAATGAATCAGAAAATAACAGTGGAAAAAATTATAAACCAATGGCGTGAAAGTGAGTTAATTAAAATCATTAAAGAATATGGAGAAGAAAGATGCGCGAAAAGCATTGCTCGTGAAATTGTGAAGTTTCGCAAATTAAAGCCAATAAAGACAACAGGGCAATTAGTTGAAATAATAAAAAATGCTGTTCCTAAAAATTATGAACATTATAGAATTCATCCAGCCACGCGCACTTTTCAGGCATTAAGAATAGCGAGCAATAATGAATTGGAAAATTTAAAAATAGCATTACCGCAAGCGTTAGAATTATTACAACCAGGTGGCAGAATAGTCGTTATTTCTTTCCACAGTTTAGAAGATAGAATTGTAAAACAATTTTTTAAACAAGAAAGCAAAGAATGCATTTGCCCGTCAGAAATTCCAATTTGCAGATGCGATCACCAAATAAAATTAAAAATTATAACAAAGAAAGTAGTCAGGCCTAGCGCAGAAGAAGTGCTTAAAAATCCACGAGCCAGAAGCGCTAAGATGAGGGTAGCAGAGCTTAGTTCATAAAGTCAAAAGTTATAAAGTTAAAAGTGAAATAACAAAATTAATTTCTAATTTAATTCAAAAACTTTCAACTTTATAACTTTATAAACTTTCAACTAATTTATGAAATTTCTAAAACACAAAAATAAATTATTAACAGTCAAGACCTTGAATATTTTTTTATTCCTTGTTATAGTGGCAATTGGTATTTATTATCTAACTATTATTAATGATTTAACAGTAAAAGGGTTTCAATTAATGAGTCTGCAAAAAAATGTAACTAGATTAATAAATGAAAATAAAGATATTAATTCTAAATCAACATCCCTTAAATCTTATAATAATTTAAGCCAGCGCGCTAAAGATTTGAATATGGTAGCGGTTGGGGATGAAGTGAATTATATTATTATTATGAACGAAATAGCCGTAAACAATTAACAATTAACAATTAACAATTAACAATTAACAATTATTAATTACGAATTTAAATTAAAAAATTTTCTAATTTTTATTTTGTATTTTACGCTATGCGTTACGCGCTATGCGTTCAACGATATGTCTGTACCAAAAAAGAAAAGAACAAAAAGTTCAGTTGGGCAAAGAAGAAGCCATCATGCTTTAAAAAAAGTCACGCTGACAAAATGTAAAAAATGCGATAAAGCTGTTAAACCTCATCAGCTTTGCTTGTCTTGCGAAACATACAAGGGCGTGGAACATAAAATACGCAAGACAAAAGATAAAATAAGTAAAAAATAATATGAAAATTTAAGTAAAAAAAATACGACAAACCAATTTGTACGTATATATTATTTAATATCGCAGAAGTAAGCTTATCGTATTGGTAGGACCGGCAAGGAATTGAACCTCGCGACCTCTTTTTTGTAGAGAAAGCGCTCTGACCACCTAAGCTACGGACCCACATGATTAAATTTTCTTTTCCCTCCTTTTTTTTGAGAAAAGCATATCCATGAAAAAAGTCAATAGTAAAAATATTCAAATAGACATTAAGCGGCATTCATTGGCGCATGTTATGGCTTTGGCAGTGAAAGAGTTGTGGCCAAATGTAAAATTCGCAATAGGTCCCGCGATTGATAATGGTTTTTATTATGATTTTGATTTTGGCAATAAAAAAGTAGTGGAGGATGATTTAAGAAAAATTGAGAAAAAAATAAAGCATTTAATCAAGCAGGATTTAAAATTTGAAAAAACTGAGATAAATGTTAGTCAAGCAATTGAAAAAGAAAAAAAAGAAGGACAACTTTATAAAGTTGATTTATTAGAAAAATTAAAAAAAGAAGGTGAAAAAAAAGTAAACTATTATAAATTAGGAAGATTTGAAGATTTATGCCGAGGACCTCATATTGAGTCAGCCGGCAAATTAAATAAAGATGGATTTAAGTTAAATAAACTTGCTGGAGCATACTGGAGGGGTGATGAAAAAAATAAAATGCTAACAAGAATTTACGGAGTTGCATTTGAAACTAAGCAAGAATTGAAAAATATTTAGAAACAATAGAAGAAGCTGAAAAAAGAGACCATAGAAAAATTGGAAAAGAACAGGAATTATTTTTAATAGATCAGACAGTCGGACAAGGATTAGTTTTGTGGCAGCCAAAAGGAACAGCGCTTTGGCGTATCATGGAAGATTTTTGGTACAAAGAACATCAAAAAGCAGGGTATGAATTGGTTCGCACACCACATATTGGCAGTAGAAAATTATGGGAAACTTCAGGGCATTGGGGATTTTACAATGAAAGCATGTATCCGCCATTAGAAATTGGACAAAGTTTAGAAGATGCCCAGCAAGGCAAAAAACCGAAAATTAAAGAAGAATATTTATTAAAGCCAATGAATTGCCCTTTTCATATTATGCTTTACAGATCAAAGCCAAGAAGCTATCGCGATCTGCCGATTAGATGGGCTGAATGCGGAACAGTTTATCGTTATGAAAAATCAGGAGAATTGTCTGGCTTAACAAGAGTTCGCGGTTTTACTCAGGACGACGCGCATATAATTTGCACTCCAGAGCAAACCGAAGAAGAGCTTAATAAAGTTCTTGATTTTATAATTTTTATTTTCAAATCATTTGGATTTAATGATTATAAAGTTTATCTTTCTGTTAGAGATGAAAAATGCAATAAATACATTGGTTCAAACAAAGATTGGGAATTAACAGAAAAAGTTTTAGAAAAAGCTGCTAAAAAGAAAAAATTAGATATTAAAAAAGATATTGGCGGCGCTATATTTTATGGTCCCAAATTAGACTTTAAGGTAAAGGATTGTCTTGGCAGAGAGTGGCAGTGTTCTACTCTTCAATATGATTTTAATCTTCCTGAAAAATTTGACATGACATACACTGATAAAAATGGCGAAAAACAAAGACCGTATATGTTGCACAGAGTGTTATTCGGATCTTTTGAACGTTTTATTGGTTTATTAATTGAACATTACGCTGGAGCATTCCCTGTTTGGTTGTCGCCGGTTCAAGTAAAAATAATTTCTGTTGGTGAAAAACATATTGAGTATTGCAAAAAATTAGCTCAAGAATTTAATGAACATGAAATTAGAGTTGAAGTTGATGATCATGACGAAACAGTTGGCAATAAAATTAGAAAAGCAGTT
>JAHJJO010000015.1 GCA_018822835.1 Patescibacteria group bacterium | reverse complement strand
GTATCTAATAATATAGGAGTCGAACAAGCTAATAGTTTAGCCGAATAAATCATTAAAAATCAGTGGGTAGGACATTTCTACTTGGCTGAGGGTAGGACATTTCTAAATGGCTTTGACAATAACTTCTGTTAATATTTATGGATAAGTTGACAAAATTATCAAAAAAGAATACGATTTAAATGCAAACAGCCTTAAAAAGCAGTAATTTAAACTATAATTATGAACTACAAAGAAATAAGAAACATTGCAATTATTGCTCACGTTGATCATGGCAAAACAACGATAGTTGATGCGATGATGCGTCAAACTGGAATGGTTAAGGATGGAGTGAGTATGGATTCAAACGTTTTAGAGCAAGAACGCGGCATTACTATTTACGCAAAAAATGCTTCATTGATTTATAAAGACACTAAAATTAATATTATTGACACGCCTGGTCATGCTGATTTCAGTTCAGAAGTAGAGCGCATATTGCGTTCAATTGATTCTGTGATTTTAGTTGTTGACGCGCAAGAAGGGCCAATGCCGCAAACTAGGTTTGTTTTAAAAAAATCGCTTGAGTTAGGTTTAAAACCAATTGTTGTTTTGAACAAAATTGATAAACCGGCCGCCAATCCAAACAAAGCGCACGATGAAGTGCTGGAACTTTTTATGGATCTAGGAGCAAGTGATGAACAACTTGATTTTAAAACCGTTTACGCCGTCGGCATTAAAGGCATTGCCAAAAAGAAAATAACTGATGATTCAAATAATCTTGAGCCGTTGCTTGATGCTATTTTGGAACAGGTCCAGCCAGCGTTAAGCGACACTAATGTTCCACTACGGATGCAACCTTTTAATTTGGCGTATGATGATTATCTTGGTCGTTTAGCAATCGGTCGTATTTACGAAGGTAAGATTTCCAAAGGACAAAAAATTGTGATCAAAAATACTGCTGGTAAAAATAGAACGGCAACTATTATTAAAATTTACACTTTTTATGGTTTTGATCGCCAAGAGGTTAAAACTGCCGATGCCGCGGATTTGGTAATGATTGCCGGAATTCCAGACATTGATATTGGTGAAACTATTTGTGAATCTGAGGATCAAAAATCATTGCCAGCGATTTCAATTGATCCCCCGGCTATTGCGCTTGATCTATTGGTTAATAATTCTCCATTTGCCGGACTTGACGGCAAATTTGTTACTAATGGACAATTAAACGAACGCTTACATAAAGAGCTTGAGGTCAATGTTGGTTTAAAAATTGATTTTTCTGCTAAAGATTGCTATCACATTTCTGGTCGCGGTGAAATGCATATCGCAATTTTATTAGAAAATATGCGTCGCGAGGGATACGAAATGCAAGTTTCACAACCGCATGTTATTACGAAAGAGATTAACAATGTATTATGCGAGCCGTTTGAAGAAGTTACGATTGATTTGCCGACTGAATTTTCCGGCATAGTCATTGAAAAAATATCCAAACGCGGAGGCAGAATGACTAATATGAGCAAGCATGAAAATCATTCTAGAGTTTTATTTGAAATACCAACACGAGGTTTGCTTGGATATCGCGGTGATTTTATCATTGATACTAGGGGTAATGGCATTTTAGCTTCCCATGTAATTGGCTTTAAACCATATGTTGGAGAGATTACAAAGCGGACAGTTGGTTCAATGATTTCAATGGTTCAAGGCAAAACATCAGCGTATTCTTTAGATAATTTACAAACTCGGGGACAGTTATACATTGGTTCAAATGTTGAAGTTTATGAAGGCATGGTTATCGGAAACGTTGCCAAGGGCAATGATATGGCTGTTAATCCGATTAAGGGCAAACAACTAACTAATATGCGCGCGTCTGGCTCTGATGATGCAATTAATTTAACATCAACGTTACAGCTTTCAATTGAGAGAGGGTTGGAAATTATGCATGACGACGAGTATTTAGAAATTACACCTAACTACATCCGACTTCGCAAACAAATTTTAAAAAAGTAAGAACCATTCTACCGAGCTTTAGCTCGGGTCTTAAATGCTTTAGCATTGTTGCGAGATAATTGCTTATAAATAAGCCTTCATCATTTTTTATAAAACGCAAATTTTACATCATCATAACGACCAGAAATATTAAATTCAGAAATAATTTTTAAATTTGCAACAAAAACAATTGCTTTATGTATGTCCGCACTTTTTGCCCTTAATCATTTCTTCGTAAAAACCATGAATGTCTAATTTTTTATGAGCTTGTATATAACTTTCATAAAGCTCATTACGATATGACCGTATTTTTTCTACAGTAGTAAGTGGCCTGATTCTAATGAAAGATTTAATTGTAGTTTTATTCTTGTTCATAAAATTGTTTGATTAATTCTTCCGGGGTGGCAATAATAGGAATAAATAACCCTTGAGAACTATTAAAGGTAAAGATTAGATTTCGACTTTGCGGACTAGCCATATGTTTAATATTCCAAGTAACCAAATAGTCTATTTTATAGAAACTGGCAAAACCAAGATGAAAAGCATCAGCAATACTTTTTTCAGGAACTATTTTTTGTTGAATGTATTGCGAGACTATAGATTCTATTTCTTTATTTGCAGGCAGGATATTAAATTGTTTTATTAGGATTAAAATATGTTTCCGCTTTTGCAGATTAGGAGTTTTCTTAATTTCTTAAATAGTTACTGGTGAGATATATGATTTAAATCGAGCCAATACTTCATTCCAAAATAGGCGAGTAAAAGCAACTTGTTCAGCAGGATAAGTATCATAAAAATTACTTGGAACAGAAGTATCAAAATAAATTTTTAACTTTTGTTTCATATTTTTATATTAACATACACAGCATAGCTGTCAATTTCAATTTCAAAAATAGGGCTGTCGCAGTAATTTAGAAATGTCATACCTTTTTTTATCCTTTTCTTTTTTTTAAATTTTGATACAATTTATTTAAGAAGATCTTGTTAAACAGTTTTGCACAGAAAGTTAACAATGCAAATTAATTTGTTATGCGTTATGTGTTATGCGTTACGCGTTACGTGTTTTATGTCTGACTTAAAATATTGGATTGCAATTAACCACTTTCAAAAATTCGGTCCTGCTAGATTTAAAAAATTAAAAAACTATTTCTCTAATTTAAAACATGCTTTTGAAGCTTCTATTGGAGAATTGACACAAGCTGGAATTGAACAAAATATAGCAGAAGAATTTACAGTAGAAAGGGTCAAAATTAATCCTGATGAAATTATTGAAAAACTTAATAATGAAAATATAAAAGTAGTTACGAGTGATGATAATTTTTATCCAAAATTATTATCTGAAATTCACAAACCGCCATTTCTTTTATATTACAAAGGAAATTTTGAACAAAAAGACGAATTTAGCTTGGCTGTTGTTGGAACAAGAAAGCACACCCATTATGGAAAGCAAGCAACAGAACATATTGTTAGAGATTTAACGCTTAATGGTTTGACTATTGTCAGCGGATTAGCTTTAGGAATTGATACAATCGCGCACTTAACAACAGTGAATGCGGGAGGAAGAACTATCGCTGTGTTAGGATCTGGAATAGACAATCAGAGTATTTACCCTTCTGTTAATCGTTATTTGGCTGATAAAATTATAGACAGCGGAGGAGCAATAATATCTGAATTTCCACCGGGCACGCTTCCATTAAAATATAATTTTCCGCAGCGCAATAGGATTATTTCTGGCTTATCGCTTGGAACTTTAGTTATAGAAGCTGGAGAAAAATCAGGAGCTTTAATTACGGCATTTTGCTCGCTTGAACAAAATCGTGAAGTATTCGCTTTGCCAGGCAGTATTTATTCTCCTGGGTCTTATGGCCCGAATAAACTTATTAAACAAGGAGCTAATGTGATTGTCAACGCTAATGATATTATTGAAACTTTAAATTTAACGCAAGCCACAGTATATATTAAAAATAAAAAAATAATTCCTGAATCCAAAGAAGAAGAAGAAATTATTGCTTTATTATCTCACGAACCTATTTATATTGACAGCATTATTCAATCAACAAGAATGCCGGCTTCAACGGTGAACAGCGCGCTTACTGTAATGGAAATGAAAGGAATGATAAAAAATTTAGGAGGGATGCAATATGTTTTGGCAAGATGAAATCGCGTAGCGCATAACACACAACGCATAACGCAAATTAATTCTTAATTAAATTTTACATATTTTATGCATTTACGGATTATAAATATTTAATTTTACGCTATGCGTTATGCGCTATGCGTTATGCGTTTTATGTCTCAACAAAATGTACAATCTATCGCGGATTTAATTGCATCATCGCATGGAGAGCCAATGGATGATGAAGCTCCTCAAGCAAAATTAGCCCAAAACGAAAAAGAAATTAAAATAAAAGAATTAGAGCGCATTACTCAAAACAAGGCAAATTCATTAGGTTTGCCTTACATAAATTTATTTGGATTTCCTGTAGGGCCTGAAGCATTAATGCTTATTACAGAAAAAGATGCTGAAAAACTTTCAACAGTTTGCTTTTATTACAATGGAAAAAATATACGATTAGCTTCTTTATATCCTCAAGATACGCAAATTATAAAAAAGCTTGAGGAATTAAAAGCTCATTATTATTGTAATGGAAATATTCATCTAACTTCACAATATAGCATAGAGTATGCTTTAAAATTATATAAACTATTACCAAAAATAAAAGAAACTATTAGGGGCATTTCCATTACTGAAGAGGATTTAGATAAATATAGCGCAAAATTTTCCAGTTTTTATGACGTTCAAAAACAAATTAACAATGTCCAAATAAGCGACATAATTACAGTGCTTATGGCATCATCTATTAAAGCTGGTTCGTCAGATATACACATAGAAGCAGAGGAAAAAGAAATTAAAGTTCGTTTTAGAATTGATGGAATATTGCACGATGTAGCTGTTTTAGAAAAAGTATTATGGGAAAAAATTATTTCTAGATTAAAAGGTTTGGCTAAAGTTAAAATTAATATTACTGACAAACCGCAGGATGGACGAATATCAATTCATACTAAAAAAGAAAGAATTGATATTAGAGCTTCATTTTTGCCAACCAATTACGGTGAAAGCGTTGTAATGCGTCTTTTACGATCAAGCTCTATTGGTTTAGCTTTTGAAGATTTAGGATTAAAGGGTCGAGCTTTTAACCAATTAAAACGTGAAGTAGAGAGGCCTAATGGCATGATTATTACTACAGGACCGACTGGCTCTGGAAAAACCACTACTCTTTACGCTATTCTAAAAAAATTAAACTCGCCGGAAACCAAAATTATAACCGTGGAAGATCCAATAGAATATCAGCTAAACGGTGTAAACCAATCTCAAGTTGGCAAAGAATACACTTTTGCTAAAGCATTAAGATCTATTGTCCGCCAAGATCCTGACATAATTATGGTTGGCGAAATCCGTGATTTAGAAACCGTAGAAGTTTCTATTCAAGCTGCGCTAACAGGACATTTGGTTTTATCTACAATTCACACCAACAGCGCTGCTGGAGCAATTCCAAGATTTTTATCTATGGGCGCCGAATCATTTTTGCTCGCCCCGGCAATTAACGCTATTGTCGGGCAGCGTTTAACAAGAAAAATTTGTAAAAAATGCAAACAAGAAGAAAAATTAGACAAAGAAAAAGCAGAACGTGTTAATAAAATTTTGGAAACATTGCCAGAAGAATACAAAAAAGATATTGATTTTAATAATTTAAAATTTTACAAAGGAACTGGATGTGAAGCATGCCAAAATATTGGGTATAAAGGACGTATTGGAATTTATGAAATTATGACAATGAGTAATGAAATTGAACAATTAATTTTATCAAACAAATTAAATGAATATGACATACTTAAAATAGCCCTTAAACAAGGAATGATAACTATGGTACAAGACGGATTGCTGAAAGTTTTGGACGGCATCACCAGCGTAGATGAAATATTTAGAGTAGTAGAGTGAAAATCCAAATTTTTAATTTTCAATTTTTAATTTTCAAACAATTTTCAATTTTTTAATGTTTTAAATAAATTTTTGTTTGAAACATTAAAAAATTAAATCATTGGAAATTGTTTAGAAATTAAAAATTAGAAATTGGAAATTAATTGTTATGTGTTACGCATTATACGTTACACGAAATAGTTCCTGCTCCTAAACAAACATTATTCAAATAAAAAACCGCGAATTGACCGGCAGTAATCGCTCTTTGCGATTTTTGAAATGCTAATTTAATTTTATTTTTTGAAATCGGATAAAGCGTTGCTTTGGCTAATTGTTGATTATAACGAATTTTTGATTGAATATTTATTGATTTTTTTAGAAATTTATCAGAAATAAAATGGCAAGAATTAAGCAACATTTCTGTTTGATATAATTTTCGTTTATTTTTTGTGACTATTAAACTATTTTCTGCCGAATTTATGCCTGCCACAAAATACGGTCCGCTTGGAAGACAAATTCCTTTTCTTTGTCCAATAGTATAAAAATGTAATCCTTGATGTTGTCCTAAAATATTTTTTTCCATATCATAAATAGACCCTTTTTTTAGGCCTATTTCTTGTTTTAAAAAACATTGCATTGATTTTCCTGACACAAAACAAAAATCTTGACTTTGTTTCTGCTGAATAATATCTTTAAAACCTTGCTCCTCAGCTATTTTATATACTTCTTGTTTAGTATATTTTCCTATTGGAAAAATAATTTGTTTTAACCATTTTTGCGGAAGAAGACACAAAGAATATGTTTGATCTTTTTTCTTATCCTTTGCTCTTAATAATAAATATTGATCAATTTTTGTGTCTTTTCTAATTTGCGCATAATGACCTGTTGCCACATATTTTATATTACGCGCTTTTGCCCATTCAAAAAGTTTTTGAAATTTAAGATAGCGGTTGCAAATAACGCATGGGTTTGGAGTCCTGTTATTTTTTAATTCTTTTATAAAATAATCTATGACGATTTTTGTAAATTCTTGCGATACATCAAAAACAAAATAAGGCGCATCTAATTTGTTGCATATTGTTTCAGCTATTTTAAAAGATTTAGCAGAACAACAAACATTTTCTCGCAACACATTCTGTTTACCCCGTTGGATGTTTGCTATCCCACGGGGTGAACCCCGTTGGATGTTTGCTATCCCACGGGGTTAACCCCGTTGGATGTTTGCTATCCCACGGGGTGAACCC
>JAHJJO010000014.1 GCA_018822835.1 Patescibacteria group bacterium | reverse complement strand
CCCATTTGCTGGGCAACCATCATTCCGCCAATTAGCAGGGCAATGGTAATAATGTATTTTTGAAAATTTACATCTTTAAAAAATTCGCTACCACCGACGCTAACTGATTCACCTTCTATTGTATATTCTTGCCCTCTTTTTGTGTCTATTGCTCCTAACCTGCTGGCTGACTCGCCAGCTGTGGTAAGAGCTAACCAAATAAAAAACGCTAAAACAGGTCCTACGATGAGTTGTTTAACAAAATCCTGCCATACCTGATCAGTATGTTTTTTAATTGGATCAAACGCGAAACCTAAAAAAACAAGTGGGGATAAAATTGTATAAATCCAAAGCATTACTATTCTCATTACTAAAATTCCTAACATCGTAGCAATGGCAATTACAGTAATAATAGAAGCAAATACTCCGGCAATTACCGCTAAAGCTGTTGACCACCCCATATCTTCTTTTTTGCCAATAAGCTCCATACTTGCTATCCCAGTCACATTAAACATCATAACAAACCACCCATGACCATTAGCAAAAGCTTGAGTAAAAGTAAGCATTATAACTTGTGAAAAATCAATCATTAAGCCAAAAATGGTTTTTGAAAAATTTATTAAAACAGCCATTATTAATAATTTTGGAAGCAGTTTTTTCGCACTGTAATTTTCTTGTTTTAGGATTGTTCCAAAAGCGATAATTAATAGGATTAAAACAATAAACATATTGCATAAATCCCTGACAATTACCCAGCCGATTATCACGCTTGGCACTTTTATAATATTTTGAAAATTAGCAACACTGACTAAAATTTTTATTAAAAGACTAATTATTCCGCCAAGCACACCAGTAAGTATGAAAGCTATCCACGATAATACTGTTATTATAGCGTCTCCTACAGCGTTTCCCGCAGACGCGTAATTAACATTCACAAACAACCCAAAAGCAACGCAAAGCAAAACAGCGCATAAAATATGTTTTTTGTTATTTATAATTTTTCGCATATTTTTCACAGAAATGGTGTAGAAACAGAAGTTGAGCTTCTGTCAGTTTCAACTGACAGAAGCTCAACTTCTGTTTCTGCTCACTCTAACATCCACTTTTTTTCCTCATCCCCCGAATCAAGTTTGAGGGCAAGCTTTTTTTCTATAGATTCTTTAATTATAACACAAGCCAATTTTTTATACTCTTCTATGTTTTGAAAATCTTTTAAAATCGCTTCTTTATTGCATAACTTTCCATCTCTTAATCCCAAATAATCTTGATAACTTGAATAAATCCAATCTTCCGCATTAGCTACAATTTTATGAATCTCCGGATTGCCGTTGATATAGCAGGAAACTTTTTGTAAAAATCCAGTAGTTTTTATTGGAGTTGCATTATACCTTCCCTGAAATAAAGACCCAGAACGATTATATTTTTGGTTAAAATATTTTGTATATCCAGTGCTTAATTTGTGCATAAATTTTTGAATTCCTTTTTCTACTAATTGTTCTACTAAAATATGATAATGGTTTGGGTTTTGGCAATAACAAATAATTTTTACTAGAGGTTGAGTTGCAGGAGCAGAAACAGAAGTTGAACTTCTGTCAGTTGAAACTGACAGAAGTTCAACTTCTGTTTCTGCTTTCCTAATTTGCTTTAATCTTCGTAAACTTTCAATTGGATTAATATTATTAAATTCTCGCATGCTTCTTAAGAATCTAACAAAATCTTTCTCATCCATAAAAATTTTTCTCTTATCAACGCCACGGTTGCAGATGTGATAATATTTGCCTATTTCAAATTGTTTGCGCATAAATTTTAATGAAATAAATCATATACTGGTTCTAACATGTCAATGTGCGCCCATAACATCTTTACCTTTTCCCATGTGCTTGCGCTTATGAATTGCGCCATTAAAGCAAGTAGGTACAAAACGCCTAAAATAATAAATATAACTAAAACATCTAAAAATAATAGCACAAAAATTTCCACCCATCTAATCATTTTTTCGCCCTGCTCAACTGCTTCGCCTGCTGGAGCGCCTTCTCCTCCTGCGCCTGCCTTTACTTCTTCAAGCCATTCCCCGCCTAATTTAACAAATAATTTATCTCCAAAAATTTTGTTTAAACCAACATGAATATTTATCCAAATTAAAGTTAAACCAACACTATCAATTAAATTAAGCCATGATAATTTTAACAGCCAATTTGTGCCTTTTCTTATTGGAGCAGTAATTTTTTTAGCTGCTTTTTCTTTTAATCTTTTTTTAATATTCAAAGCTCTCCGTGCTTGCATAACTCTCTGCCGCAAGCTTTGCGACTGTTCATCGTTTTTACTTTCCCCATTATTTTTATCGTCTTTATCTTTGCTATAACTATTTCCATAACCACCACCATACATTTCTTTACCATAACCACCCCCATAACTCCCGCCTTCTTTTTCTCTTTTCTCCCTGCGCATTTGCCCAGCCATTATATTTTGTTCGCTTTCTGATAATGTGTTTGGCATAGAATTAAATAAACTTTGCTACGCGCTTAGCATATTCTTTAAAAACAGGGATGCCCTGCTCTAAATAATCATAAACCAAATCAAAATTAATTTCTATGTATTGATGCGCTAAAATATTACGAAATCCTCCTGCTCCCCATAATTTTTCCGCTAAATTTCTGGAATAAATTTTTTCATTTGCCAAAATATCAAAAATATCATCATTTCTTTCCGGTTTTTTAAAATTATTATCAGCAATAATCATATTCCCAATAGTCAACATTATTTCTATTGTTTCCTCAAGCGCCTTTCGTATCGCATCCATAGCCACTTCATCGCTTAAAAATGTTTTTCTGCTAAACATCTTTTTATATCTTTCTAATTTTTTAATGCTTTCTTTTAAATGGCTGTGGTGAATTGTAATATTGTATTTTGCTGTCATAAAAAACATGTAACTTGTAACACACAACATGTAACAAATTATTATTTATAGACTTTATGGACTTTTAACTGCTTTTTGAAGATAAATTTCTCCCCACATTTTTTCAAAATATTCCCAATCAAACCAGCGCGTAAAAGTATGAACTTCTAAATCAACTCTTTTACTTTTATTCTTGTCTAATAAAACTTTTCCATCTTTTATAATATTATATTTTAACAGCAATGGCAATTTTGTATTATTTAAAATCACTAAATCAATATGGTTTGTTTTTATCATCCGTAATAATTCAGAAATAATATTTATCTGATATTGTCCGTATTTTTTTGCATCTACTTTGTCATCTAACAAAATCGCAAAATCATAATCGCTTAATTTTGTTATATTTCCTTTTGCCTGCGATCCAAAAAGATAAATAGTATTAATATGATATTTTTTAGATAATTTATTTAATTGTTGCTGTGTTAATATTTCAGACATAGGATTGGTGATATTTTTTATTTTATATAATATCCCCCAGTCTTCTTACTGCCTCTAAACTCTACTTTACCTTGTTTTTTTAATTTTTCAATCCATTTTTCTAAAGTTTTTGCCGGAATATTAAT
>JAHJJO010000116.1 GCA_018822835.1 Patescibacteria group bacterium | reverse complement strand
AATTTTGTCTCTGACAAAATTCCTGCTCCACAGGATTTAACAGGGTTCACCCCGTTAAATAATTTTGTCTCTGACAAAATTCCTGCTCCACAGGATTTAACAGGGTTCACCCCGTTAAATAATTTTGTCTCTGACAAAATTTCTGCTCCACAGGATTTAACAGGGTAAATAATTCGTAATTGATAATTGACTTAGCACTCACAAATAGAGAGTGCTAAAACTATATAACACTCTACCACTTTAAAATTTTTTGTCAAGTGTGAGTATAGATTTCTAAATTGCCTTGACAGAGTTGTATGAGCTCGTCAAGTAAATAAAAAACAGAAACAGTGCTTAGAACACTGTTTCTGTTCCAATGTACTAGTATACTGGAACATTAGACCTGTTGCATAATAACTCATGACTGCAATTTCCATATTTTGGCATAATTTTCTCTAAATTTTCTTACCTATGCTTAGGCATAAGCTTCAAAAATTTATAAAAAATTCTGCTCAAAATCTGAAAATTTCGTTACATAATTTATTATGCAACAGGTCTATTTATTTCTTAAAATACCAATCTAATACTTCTTTTGCGATTGGGACGGCAGTGCTACTCCCCTCTCCTCCTTGTTCAATCAAAATAGTAATAACAATTTCCGGGTTATCATAAGGCGCAAATCCAGTAAACCAAGCATGAGGTGGTTTTTTAGAAGACCATTGCGCTGTTCCTGTTTTACCTGCGGAAGTTACAGCAACTGATTGAAGCGCGCGCGCGCTCCCTAATGTTACTGCCTCACGCATTCCTTGGCGCGCTATTTTGATGTTATTAATATCAATAAAATTGTTTCGTATTAATTGCGATTCAATGTTTCTTATTGGATTATTGTTTTGATTTAAAATACGCGTAACCATATATGGACGATATAAATTTCCATTGTTAGCAAATGCTGATGTAAAATTAGCAACCTGCAATGGAGTAACTAAAAGATCGCCCTGACCAATAGCGAGATGATAAGTATCGCCAATATACCATTGTTCATTTTTGGTTTTTTCTTTCCATTCTTTTGTAGGCACTAATCCAGTTGCTTCATTATTCAAATCAATCCCTGTTTGCGAGCCTAATCCAAATAATTTAACATACTTCCCTATGCGATCAACTCCTAAACCTTGAAAACTTTGGTATCCACCTCCAATGTAATAAAAAAAAGTATTAACAGATTGCGCTATTGCTTTTTGCGCGTTAGTAATCCCGTGGCCGCTCGGATTCCAGTCAGGAAAAAACCATTGTTTTATCCAAATTCCACCCACGCTATTAAAACTTGTATTTTTAAAAATTATTTTTTCTTCCAAAGCTGCCGCTATCATAATTGGCTTTATGGTTGACCCGGAAGGATATTCACCGCTAATGCATCGATTAAATAAAGGGTTGTCAGGATGATTTATAATCTCGCTGTATTCTGATTCGCTTATACCTTTAGAAAAAATGTTATTATCATATCCTGGAAAAGACGCCAAAGCAAGAATCTGCCCGCTATTAGGATCCATAATTATCGCGCATGCTTTATTAAGGTTTAATTTTTTCAAATGGCTGGACATTATTCCTTCTAATTTATTTTGCAAGTTGATGTCCAAAGATAAAATTAAATTATTTCCGTCTTTAACTTTCTCAATGCTTAAAATTTGCTTTTCCTGCCCAAGTGCGTCAATTTCAATTTGTTTTTTTCCATGGCTTCCCTTAAGTTCATTTTCAAAAAAATATTCAATTCCTGTTTTGCCAATATAATCAATTAAAAAATATTGTGAACTAAATTTTTTTAATTCTTGTTCGTTAATTTTGCCAGTATAGCCCAAAATATGAGATAATGATTCTGTGGAAATGCAACTTTGCGCGCTTGAATTAGAAGACTGTTGTTCTGTATTTACAAGATACATATTCTCTCCTGCTTTTATTAGACAACGCTACGCCTGGCATCTGATCAATATTTAGATAAAAAAGCATAGCTTTTTCATAATCAAGATTGTCAGTAATTAATAATGGCTGATATGACTCTAAAGAATTTTCTTTAACAGATAATAAAATATTTCTAAGATCATCAGGCGATTTATTGCCTAAAATATCGCTAAGAGTTTGAATAATATTATTTTTGCGGTTCTCTTCTTTTGGCAATTCTTTTGGAATAAAATAAAGAATGAAATTGGCTGTATTTTGTACTAAAGAATTAAAATTTTTATCATAAATTATTCCACGGTTTGGCTCTGTGCGTTTAACGCGAATACGATTACCCTCGGCTAAAGAATAATAATATTCGCCTTTGACAATTTGCAACCATGCAGTTTTCCCAATTAAAATAAACATTAAAAATACCATAATATGGCTTATTAATTTTAAATTGACAGAATTTTTTATTGGCGTTTTTATTGTTTCTTTTTGTTGGATTGTCGGATCAAAAAAATTTTCAGTCCAATTTTTATAATAAGAAAATTTTTTTAATTTGCCGTTTTTAAATTTTCCTTCCTGAACAGGAAATGGATTATTTAGCATAAACTAGTTTACCTTGAATTACGAAATGCCCCTTTGTGTCATCCTCGCGCAAGCGGGGATCCAGATTAGTTCGTTAAATACTGGATCCCCGCTTGCGCGAGGATGACAATCTAGGCAGTATTTTATAATTT
>JAHJJO010000013.1 GCA_018822835.1 Patescibacteria group bacterium | reverse complement strand
TTCCAAAAAAAAACAGAAGTCCGACTTCGGGGAGCTCCCCGAAGTCGGACTTCTGTTTTTTTTTGGAAACTTAGTTTCTTTTTGTTATATTACATGCTTTTCCCCAACAATTTTTTCAAATTTTTCTTTTTCTAATATTTCATATTTAAGCAAAGCATTGGTAACTTTTTTTAAATATTCATGTTTTGAAATAACAATACCTTTGGCCTGTTGCGCCGCATTATTAATAAATGATGATATTTCCCGATCAATCTGCTCTGCGGTTTTTTCACTATAATCTCTTTGTTCACGAATTTCACGACCAAGAAAAATCATTTCTTCTTTGTCTCCATAGGTTCTTGGTCCCAATGTTTCTGACATTCCATAATCAGTAATCAATTTTCGCGCTAAATCAGTGGCGCGCCTTAAATCAGATGTAGCCCCAGTAGTAACTTCTCTAAATATTTTTTTCTCTGTTACATAACCAGCCAAAAGCACTGCTAATTCTTCTATAAATTCTGACCTAGTGTGCATGTGCTTATCTTCCATTGGCAATTTTAATGTATAACCGCCTGTTTCACCTCTGGCAATAATAGAAATTTTTTGCACAGGATCCGTGTTTGGCAAAAAATGCGCTACTATTGCATGACCTGCTTCATGGTAAGCGGTAATTTTCTTTTCTTTGTCTGATAGTATTCTGCTTTTTCTTTCAGGACCTAACATTACTTTTTCAATTGCTTCGTATAATTCTTGCATATTTATTATTTTTTTATTTCTGCGCGAAGCAAGAATAGCAGCTTCATTCAATAAATTTGCTAAATCAGCTCCGCTAAAACCAGGAGTTCTTTCAGCAATGCGGCGCAAACTCACTTCTTTTGATAAAGGTTTTTTTCTAGCATGCACTTTTAAAATAGCCTCTCTGTCTTTTATGTCAGGCATGTCAATTACTACGCGTCTGTCAAATCGTCCTGGACGCAATAAAGCAGGATCTAAAACATCAGGACGATTTGTTGCGGCTATTACAATAATATTAGAATGCGTTTCAAAGCCGTCCATTTCAACTAAAATTTGATTTAAAGTTTGTTCTCGCTCATCATGCGAACCTCCAAGACCGGATCCTCGCCTGCGTCCAACTGCGTCAATCTCATCAATAAATACAATGCACGGAGTATTTTTTTTAGCTGTTTTAAAAAGATCTCTTACGCGAGAAGCTCCAACTCCAACAAACATTTCTACAAATTCAGATCCGGAAATATGAAAAAAAGCAACATCCGCTTCTCCAGCAACAGCGCGCGCCATTAAAGTTTTTCCTGTTCCAGGACTGCCTAATAATAAAACTCCACGCGGTATACGCGCGCCTAATTCATGAAATTTTTTAGAAAATTTTAAAAATTCAACAACTTCCTTTAATTCTTCTTTCGCGCCTTCAGCTCCAGCAACGTTTTTAAATGTAATTTTATCTTTGCCATCTTTGCTAAATTCTTTAGCTCGCGACTGCCCGAACATCATTGCCTTAGAATTCATTCCTTGAACTCCGCGCATCATAAAATATATAAAAACACCTATTAACAAAAGTGGAACCATAAATGGCAAAATAACAGTTAACCAAAAATTCATCCCTGATTCATCTTGAACCTCTATTTTAATTTCATCAATTTTTTCTTTAGGAATATTAAAATTTTTCAATATTTCTGACAATGACTCCCCTACTTCTTTTTGAATAATTTCTTTATCTTCATTTTTTAAAGCAACATTTAATTTATTGCCTTGGATAATAATTTCAGCAACTTCTTCATTGTTAATCTGCTGAATTAAAATGCCAATGCCAACTATTTTTGTTTGTTCTTTTTGATCATCATACAAACTAAAAAAACTCGCGATCATTAAAAGAAGTATAAAAAAAAATAAAGCATTTTTAATTAAATTTTTCATAGCTTCATTCTATATGAATTTAATATTTTTAGCAAATTAAATTTGTCAAAGCCATTTAGAAATGTCCTACCCTCAGCCAAGTAGAAATGTCCTACCCACTGATTTTTAATGATTTATTCGGCTAAACTATTAGCTTGTTCGACTCCTATATTATTAGATACAGGACAAGC
>JAHJJO010000115.1 GCA_018822835.1 Patescibacteria group bacterium | reverse complement strand
TCATTATTGAAACAGAAGCTCTCTGAATTTGATTAACAAAACCAAAGTCCTTGCAGCCTTTGCACTGTTGATAAATATTTATGGTTAATTCTTTGGCTTTTTGCCAAGCAATTATATCTTCAAATTTTTCTATCTTCATAACATAAGTCTATAAAGTCCTTAAAGTCTATAAAGTCGAAAGTCCTTAAAGTCAATTAAATTTATGACTTTACGGACTTTATGGACTTTTGACTTTATGGACTAACTATGACTTTATAAACTCTCTACTCAACTTCAAACCCAACGCTATAGCTCAAGCCAGATTGTTCGCCAACAACTTTAATGTCTGTTCTAATTGGCGCGACATAAGGCACTGTGAGTATTTTCACAAATCGTCCATTTTCATCAGTTTTGGCAATAATTTTTTTATCAGCAAAAGTGATTGTTAAACTTTCATTTAAACCAAACCCGCCGCCACGCAAAGCAACTAAAGATCCCGAAATAGCGCGATTTCTGTCAACGCCTAAATACAATGCTTCTTTTGGACTGTAATCTTTTTCCTCTGCTTTATAATAATCTACAACTTCAAGCTGATCATCTAACACTAAAATATTGGAATTATTAAAAATAATAACTTTTTCACCTTTACTGTCAACGGTTGTTTTTAATCCCATTGCCCAGCTATTCGCAATTCCAAGATTAGTAGTGTAAATCCAGTCAACTGGCTTTAAATCGCTTTTACTCATTTTAACAACTCCTATGCCGTCAGAAAAATATAAATAATTAAAATCTTCTGACTGCGCGACATCATAACCAGATGCTGAAATATGTTTAAATTGTTTTATAATATCGCCATTAAAATTAAAAGCTGTTAAAGCGCTGTCATCAACCGCGTAAATTAAATTATTAATATTGTCATTAAAAATTTTTCTAATACTGTCTTGCTTGACATTAAGATTAATATTCTTTAATAATTCTCTATTATTTGTATTATATATTTCCAATTTATCTCCAGCAATATTAAAAGTCCAGCCACCTTGTTTGGAAAATGAAATATTTTGATAATTTTTAATGTCAGTTAATTTATATTCATTCACAACCTGATAATCAGAATTCCAAATTTTAATGCCTTTAGTGCCGATGGTTACTAAAGAATCTTCTATCATATCTAATTTTAAAAACCAATCCCATGAATTATCTTTAATTTTTTTAACAAGTTGCGGGTTAATTGGATTTGAAATAAGATATTTATACACATATCTGCCATTGGTCAAATAAACATAAAGATTATGATTATTTTCATAAAATTGCAGGTCATAAAATGTTGTATATTTTAAATCATCAGGCACAATAACCTTTTTTTTAAAAAGCTTATCATTTTCTAAAGTAAATAATTCAAGATTCCCAGTGTTAACGGATCCAATAAATATTTTTCCATTAAAACTAACAACCTCGCCTGAATAATAAGGCTTTGTCCTGCTGTAAGAACTGGAAATTGTTGTTAAAAAAATACCAACTCCTAAAAGAGCAATAACAGCTAAAATAATAATGTTTTTTTTGTTTTTCATAAATATAGATACCTTGATTACAAAATGTTCCTTTTTGTCATTCCCGCGAATGCGGGAATCCAGTCATAGTAGCACTAAGCTGGATTCCCGCGTTCGCGGGAATGACAATTTAGGAGCGTTTTATAATTCACGGTAAATTAAAAAAAGCTATATCGACTATTTGTTAAAATTATACAAATCATATCAATATAGCAGAGATTAATAATTATGTCAATAGCTTTCTCCATTTTTTTACAGATCTTGTTCTCGCCAATTCTTTTTCCATTTGAGCATTAAGATTAACAAATCTTTCAGTGTCAAAATGCCTTAATTCTTTAAGAGATTTTTCAGCTCTTTCACGCGCTTCTTCAGCGCGTTTAATGTCTATTTCCTCAGCCCGTTCAGCCGTGTCTGCTAAAAGCACTACTTTATTTCTTAAAACTTCAATAAATCCGCCTGACACGGATATTATTTTAATTTGATTATCTTTATTTTTTAATTCAACCACACCTGGTTTTAAATTCGCAACCAAAGGCGTATGTTTTGGAAGTATTGTAATTTCTCCTTCTTGAGTTGGAACAGTAATTTGTAAAACATCATCTTTAAGCGCCACCTTTTCAGGAGTAACAATTTCAAATCTTATTATTGTATGAGAGTCGTACATAAATTAATTTTCAATTTCTAATTTCTAATTTTCAAACAATTCTTAAATGATTTAATTTTTTAAATTATTTTTTAGAGTAGACGAAATCTTATTAAAAATTAATGTTAATTCATGAGCTTCTTTCCATAATATTCTTAAATCTTTTTTATATTCTGAATTAGATTTA
>JAHJJO010000114.1 GCA_018822835.1 Patescibacteria group bacterium | reverse complement strand
TCGGCCTTTTGAAGAGCTTGTCCAAAGTAGTCATCTGATAGCATGTCTGCTCCGCAGGATGGATGTCCTTCCCGCTCAATGGCTCCTGCTAATTCCAGCGAAGGATCTTCCAGGGTCAGGTAGGCGATCCGAGAGCCCATTCGACCCGCAGCTCCAGTAACCAATATCTTAGTCATTTTGTACCTCCTTTATTTTGCCAACATACTGATGGCAAATATGTTTTTCAATTTTTTCTATTTTTTCTTTTAATTCCTCGCATGTCACAATAATATCAAGATCTTTCATACCACTTTTGTGACATGCTTGTTGAAATTTTTCAGGCGTGTCCTGTAAAATTTCAATAGCAAGATTTAACTTTTTTTTCATTTTTCTCCTCCTTACTTTATTTTTTATAAAAAAGTCAATAGTCTGAATTATGAGCATGTAAAACTTTTTTTGCTGGCAATTTTTAGTTATTTTTGATAAAATGAATTTAAATTAAATGTATAAAAAATATAGAATTTAACATTACAAACATGTTCAGTATTTACAAAAATTGCAAAAACCATTTTCGTTTATTTTCCCCAACAAGCTATCATCATGCCAACAAATATAAACATATTATTAAATTTATAATTGCAGGTAGCATTGCTACATTATCTGATTTTTCTCTATTGTATTTTTTAACCGATGTTTTGGGAATATGGTATTTATTTTCATCTATCATCGCGTCTACTGTGGGCACTTTTGTTAGTTTTTGTTTACAAAAATTTTGGACATTTCGCAATAATGAATTAAAAAATATTTATCAGCAAGTATATTTGTATTTTTTGATTGGCTTGATTAATTTAAGTATTAATTCAATAGCAATGTATTTATTGGTTAGTAAATTTAAAATATGGTACATATTGGCCCAAATAATTATTAGCGGGATTTTAAGTATTTGCAATTTTATGATTTATAGGTTTATTATTTTTAAACACGGGGCAAGTAAAAAATAATCAAGTATCAATTTTCAATAATCAATTCACCCTGTTAAATCCTGCAGAGCAGGAATTTTGACCATCCCCAGTTTTCTAAGTTAAAAACTGAGGATGGTCAAAATTATTTAACAGGGTAAATAACCAAATTTTCAATGATCAATAATTAAAAATTATAAAAGATGTTAAGCGTAGCCATAATATTTTATTTATATGCTATAATATTACTAAACTTTGACAAATTTTCTAAATTTTATGAATTTTTTAAATTACAACACTTCTAATTATCCAATTGGTTTAGATATTTCAGATTTATCTTTGAAATTAATCCAATTAAATAAAATAAAAAATAAAATAAAAATTCAGGCATTAAATGATGTCGCGCTTGCTGAAGGATTAATTGTTAATGGAGAAATTAAAAATCAAAAAAAAGTTGCGGAAATAATAAAACAATTAGTTAGCAGTAGTAAATACGGCGAAGCAACTTCTAAAAGCGTCGTCGCTTGTCTTCCTGAAACAAAAACATTTATCAAATTAGTCGAAATTAAAGAAATATCAAATGATTTGTCTGCGGCAGTTGCTCATGAAATTGAAAAATATTTCCCTTTGCCATTAGATGAAATTTATTATGACTGGCAAGTTATTGAAAATCATAATAATATTCGATCAGTTTTAATAGGCGCTGCGCCTAAAAATATTGTTGATCAATACATTAGTTTGCTTGCGGACGCGAATTTGTCAATTGAAGCTTTAGAAATAGAGCCAGTTGCTTTGTGCAGAAGTCTATTGTATGAAGAATCTTATGATTTTCATGGTAATGATAAAAAAAATTATGCTATTATTGACATTGGCGCCACTCGTTCCAGTTTGATTTTATATTCTAGAAATACCATACTTTTTACTGTGAGCATGCCAATATCAGGCAGAGAAATTACAAAAAATCTTTCAGAAATTTTTAAAATTAAAAAAGCGCATGCTGAAAAAATTAAAATAATCGGCAGATTGGCTCAAAATAAAGTTCAAAAAATTATTAATAACAGCTTGTCCGACATGATTAGTAATTTAAATAAAAAAATTAAAGAAGCAATTAAATTTTATAACAATCATTTTTCTGATCGCGGGCCATTAAATAATATATTATTATGCGGCGGAGGAACAAATATTAGAAATATTGATAAAATTATAAGCGGATCTTTGCGATCTAATTTAAATATTGAAATTAAAAAAGGTGATTCTTTAATACATATTAATGAAGAAAAAAAAATGTTGTCTAAATTATTTTCTGAAAAGCATGTTTTTAATCTTAAGATTTTACAAAAACAGAAAGCAACTAAATTATCAATAACTCAAGACGCAAGTTTAAGATTTGCAACCGCCATTGGGCTTGCTTTAAGAGGAATATTTGTGGACGAGATATAGATATAATTTTTAATTTTCAATTTCTAATTTTCAATTTTCAAATAATTTTTAATAAATCAATTTTTTAATATTTTAACTTTAGTGTAGTTGT
>JAHJJO010000113.1 GCA_018822835.1 Patescibacteria group bacterium | reverse complement strand
CAATTACAAACACATCTATTCCCTTCGACTTTTTAAACTCAAGCTCAAGCTTTTCCATAACGCTTATGGTTCTTTCAATGCCTATTGCCATGCCACATGCTGGCGCGGACCGTCCTCCCATATACTGCACTAAATTATCATATCTTCCTCCACCTCCTAAAGATATTTTATTTTCATCAGCGCCTGTATCAACCGGCAAAATTTCAAACACTGTTCGATTATAATAATCCAATCCTCTTACAAGGTGTGGATTTAAAATATAATTAACATCCAGCTCGTCTAAATATTCTAAAACATTAACAAAATGATTTTTACAGTCATCACATAAATAATCAACTATTTGAGGTATATTTTCATATAATTTAATGCATTTTTCTTCTTTGCAATCCAATAAACGCAATGGATTTTTTACTAATTTTTTTTTGCAATTATTGCATAATTGAGATTTTTTATTTTTTGTTTTATAAAATTCAGTTAATTTTGCAATATATTCTCCACGGCATTCACTGCATCCAATACTATTAATTTGAATTTGAACTTTAATTTGTAGTTCGCAAAAAAATTTATAAGCAATTAGAATAATCAAAAAATCAGCTACTGCATCAAATTCATTGAATATTTCTAAATCAAACTGATAAGATTCTCTGTATCTTCCTAATTGAGGTTTATCATGCCTAAAAATAGGACCAAGCCAGAACATTTTAATCGGTTGCGACATATTAAACATCCCATTTTCAATGTATGCCCTAACCAAACCCGGTGTTGCCTCTGGACGCAAGGCGATTTTTTCTCCATTTTTATCGACAAAGGAATACATTTCTTTTGTAACAACATCGCTTGTTGGTCCGCTTGATTTATTATATAATTCTAAATTTTCCAAAACAGGCGTTTGAATTTTTTGAAAACCGTAAATTTTTGCCAGATCAGTAGCTTTTGTAATTACTAAATCCCAATATTTGTACTCATTAAATGAAACATCTTTCATCCCTTTTAAGCGAGTAATTTTTTTATATTTTTTATTCAAATCTTTGTCTATTGCTTGTTTATTTTTTTTTCTTCTTGGCATAAATATTCAATTATCAATATAAATTAATTTGTATTGAATTTTAAATCTCTTCCTCAACTTCTTTTATTTTTATAAAACTATTTGTTTTTTTATCATATTCATGAATTATTTCCACATTAGCGCGATAACTTTTCATTGCATCTTTTAATTCGCCTTGCATTTTAATTTCCATTAATCCATCATTATCTAAATCAGAAAAAGTGAATTTAGGAAATAAAGAAAATTCACTATGAAATATTTGCTTTAATTCTTTATTTTCCAAATATTGATAAATATATAAAGGATACCCGCTTCTTCCTTGGGTCATAAAAAGTAAAATTTCTGGCTGTAGATCATTAGTTACATCTAATAATTGTAAATAAGCGCCATAACCTCCGTTCATTTTTTTCTCTATTGTTTGAAATTTATTATTGATTTTATCAACTATAACTAAAAATATATGATCCCTATTTAAAGGATCATATAAAGAAAAAATAATTTCATTTTCTCCATCATTATCAATGTCTCTGACATGAAGCATTGGCGAATATAAATAGCCAGCCGCATTTAAAAAGTGTTGGTTATCACGCATGTTTTCTACTAATAATTTATAATGTTTATAAAATAGCAAATCAGCAATGCAATCTAATTTTCTGCACTCTCTTGAGGTGCCAACAAAAACATAATCTTTGCCATTTTTATAATCCTCTATTTCTTTAAAAAAAATTTTATTAACAACTTTTTGAGCTTCATTTAGCGTTAAGTCTTCATCATTATTCAATTTAGTCCCTAAATAACAACCTGTTAAAAATATTATCGTTATTGCGCTAATAATAAACAATATTTTAATTAAACTAAAACCATTTTTCTTTTTCTCCCACAAAATATTATTATCTGGATCAATTCCGTTTTTATAAATATTCCAGATGGCATTAACATATTTATCAGTGCCTGGCCCATATCTTTTAACAGCCTTTTTCCATGCGCGCCAATATCTTTTATCATCAAAAGTTATTCTTTGGGCTTTATGATATAACCATCTCACGCCCCAATGAATACTATTGTACACGGTATTGGCATTAGCCTCTCCATGATAATCTAAAACTTGTTCTTTTCCATCTATAATTTCATGTTCTTTGATTGGTTGGCCTGTTACAGGGTCAATAATTGAACCGTCATTATTCAGAGTGGAAATAGCTGAATATCCCGCGTTACCAACCTGCATCACATCCACTTCACCGCCTTTTTCATGCCCCACTCTGCTCTCTCTAAATATCATTGCTTTAACCAAATTGGGATCTAATAATTCTTCTGGGGGATATTCTTGTTTTGAAAAAATATCATTCCAATATTGAACAGCTTCTAAAATTTCATTATCAAATCTATTATAATCCTCTTCTCCGCTAATTCCTCTGTAAATATATTTTTGAATAATGTTTTTATCTTCTGTCGCTTGCCCTAAATTTATTTTCACCCAATTCAACGTTGGCTTTCTGTCTGCCCAAAATTCAATGTAATGGACGCCTTTTGTTAAATCAGGATAAAATCTTGTTTCTTGTGTTTGTCCTTTTAAAAATCTTCCCTGCCAATACCAATTTTTAGCCCAGAATTTTGCTTTTTGATTTTTTTGAATTTTATTATCTATTATTATTTTTACATCATCGCTATCAAAAAATCTTTTTTCGCATTTTACTGAAACATCAAGTCTATTTAATGGCAGATTAATTAGAGCTATTGCAATCCATGGGTGGCGATTGCCATCTTGAGCTTGCATGCCAGTTAATAATTTAATTTCCTTGCGCTCATCTAATAAAACAATCCCTGGTTCTTTTTCTATTATTGCTCCTTTGTATGGAATAAAATTAATCTTATGCTCGCCTTGTTCTAAATTTAAAACAAAAATAATTGTTTTAGACAGACCTTTTAACTTAATTCCATTCCATGTTGAAGGAATGTCTTTATATTGCGGCTTATCTTTTACTGGTATTTCTCGCAATTTAAGTCCGTCTATTTCTACTCTTAAATCTTCTCCGCCAAAAAGTCCCAATAATTTTCCTGATTTACAACTTGCTGTGACAGAAATCGCGTAAAGTCCTTTTTGAGATGCGGAAAAATTATAGATGAATGGACGGGTGATTCTTTTGAACATAAAAATCAATATAAATAAATTCGACTTTCTAAATTGCGCTTAATACATATTAGCTAAAAGTCTATAAAGAACTTCATGAACCAATTAATTGATATTCTGGTGTTTTAAATAAATCAAAACGATTAAACGGCCAACCGCGCAATAAAACACGTCCGACTATAAAACTTTTATGCACTGCTCCAAAAACTCGAGAATCTTTAGAGGCGCCACGGTTATCTCCTAAAACAAAATATTCATTATTGGCCAATTCAACATACTCTTTTGTAAAAGTATAAGTTTTAATATTATTTTGCAAATACGGTTCATTTATAATAAAACCATCTATAAATATATCATTATAGACATAAATCTCGCCATTTTTAAATTGGATTGTTTCTCCAGGCAAGCCGATAATTCTTTTAATGTAATATTCTTGAGGATCGTCTGGGCAGTGAAAAACAATTATATCTCCTCTTTGAGGATTTTTAACTCTGTAAGTTATTTGATCAATAATTAAATAGTCATGGTCATAAAAATTTGGCTGCATTGATGCCCCTTTCACATAAAATGGTTGTATTAAAAAATATCTCACAGGAATTATAATTGCCAGTGAGATAAGAGTAATTTGGATCAGTTCAAATGTTAATTTAAAAATT
>JAHJJO010000148.1 GCA_018822835.1 Patescibacteria group bacterium | reverse complement strand
TTTTAATTAATATATATATTTTATCCAAATGATGAAAAATATCCCTTAACTATAAAAAACAGCTTAAGAACTTTTTTTGATTAATTATTTAATTTTAAACTATATTTGCAATTTTTCTGTGTTATACTAGATGTATGAAAAATTTACTAATGACTTTAAAATTATTTATCTTTGTTATAGTATTCTCTCAAAATACACTTTATGCACAAGGTATAGCAGGAACACAACCAAGTTACAATACAGTTTATAGAAGTGATAGAATTGGAGACTCATATCATTTCTTTTTATTGACGAAAGATGGAATGTATTATCATCTTCATACCAATAGAACCGATACCATAACGGCAGATGAAATCAAATCTCCTAATATACTAAATATTTTAAAGCAAAAGCAATCATGGGGACAATCCTTTCCTAAAAAAGGAGCCTACACCATCAGCAATGGAAAACTCTATACCAAACTCTTATGGGATCAAATAAAAATTATTTCAAAAAATGAGATAAACTATCTCAATAAAACCTTTTATATAAAATAATTCATACGTCCTCTTCCTTTTTTAGCTAAAATTATATTCATACAATTAATAACCTGAGTTCGACGGAATACCATAGCCACAATGGTATTCCGTCGAACTCAGGTTAATACTTTATATCGTTAAAAAAGGAAAATTATGCATGGATTTTATAGAGTAGCCTCTGCTGTTAATCGAACCATTGTTGCCAACCCTCAAGAGAATGCTATAGAGATTTTAAAACTACTAAATCTTGCTCATGAACAACATTGTTCAATAGTTCTTTTTCCAGAGCTTACACTTACCGGCTACACAGCTTCTGACCTTTTTCTAAACCAAACACTGTTACACAATCAAAACAATGCTCTACGTGCCATTTTAAAAATCAGTCAAAATATTTCTACCATTGCTATTATAGGAGTTGCCCTACTCCATCATAATCGACTCTATAATACAGCTGTAGTCATACAAAAAGGAAAAATTTTAGGAGTTATTCCAAAAAGCTACCTACCCAATAAAAAAGAGTTCTATGAAAAACGTCAATTTATTTCAGGACGTCATATGATCAATACAAGTACTACCCTACTTGAACAAGAGGTTCCTTTTGGTGTTGATCTACTCTTTACTGATAACAATGAAATGGTATTTGGAGTAGAGATATGTGAAGATCTTTGGGCAGTAACTCCTCAGAGTAACCAAATGGCAATCAATGGAGCAAATCTTCTCTTTAACCTAAGTGCCAGTAATGAACTTATAGGTAAAGCCCAATACCGAGAGGAATTGGTACGCACACAAAGTGCCCGATGTATGAGTACTTATGTTTATGCCTCTTCCGGTATAGGTGAATCAACTACCGATACTGTCTTTGGAGGTCATGCAATCATTAGCGAATATGGCTCTACTTTGGCTCAAAACAAACGCTTTTCAATGGAAAGTACACTAATCACAGCTGATGTCGACCTACAACGACTCAATTGGTTACGCCTTAGCGAGTCAAGTTACGTCAACGAAACCATGACAGATTTTAGAAGTATTGCTATTGAACATACCCCAAAGATAAATGAACTGCAACGTTTTATTAATCCCATGCCTTTTGTTCCCTCAATCTATCATGAAAAAGCCCATAGATGTGAAGAAATCGTAAACATACAAGCTCATGGGCTTATAAAACGAATGAGCCATGCCCACATTAAAAAAGCTGTTATAGGTATTTCAGGAGGATTAGACTCGACACTTGCCCTACTCTCAACACACAAAGCATTTGAAATAATGAATTGGAACCATCAAGATATTATTGCCATTACCATGCCGGGATTTGGAACAACCAGCCGAACCAAAAATAATGCTGTTAGCCTTTGTGAAGCTCTAGGTGTTACACTTAGAACTGTTGACATTAAAAAACTTGCACTTACAGAATTTGAAGCGATAGGACACGATATAACTGACCATTCTGTTACCTATGAAAATGTTCAAGCACGAGCCAGAACCGGTATACTCATGAACACAGCCAATCGTGAAGGTGGCTTAGTTATAGGGACAGGTGACTTAAGTGAGATCGCCCTTGGTTGGAGTACCTACAACGGAGATCATATGAGTATGTATGCTCTGAATTCCGGTATTCCTAAAACACTTATTCAATATGTAATTGAATATTTTAAAAGCAATGAGTCCATTGCACCCATTATTGATGATATTTTAAATACGCCAATTAGTCCCGAACTACTACCTCATAATGATGATAAGATTGTCCAAGAGACCGAATCTATCGTAGGACCCTATGAACTACATGATTTCTTTTTATACCACTTTATTAAATATGGAGCGAAACCCAGTAAAATTCTTTTTCTAGCCCATCATGCTTTTGAAAAATACAATGAAGCAACCATCAAAAAATGGCTAAAACTTTTTATATGGCGTTTCTTTACCCAACAATTTAAACGTTCCTGCATACCTGATGGACCAAAAGTAGGAACCATTTCATTAAGCCCAAGAGCCGATTGGAAAATGCCCAGTGATGCCGATATGAAAATTTGGATAGATGAATTGGAGAGTTAAACCAATAGGGACTTTACCTATTGGAGATTGTAATATTAAGTCCTCATCTAAAGGTTTGACATGCATTCTAGATTCACTTTTTACTATGTATATCCCACTTATGTACAATATATTTTTCCAATTCAACAAGAAAAAGTACAGAAGATGAGACAAGTATAATAACTAGCCACATACCAAGATCTAGTGCTGTCGTTTCAAATAGAGACTGCATTGGAGCCAGATAGGTAAATCCAAGCTGAAATACAATCAGTAGACCAATAGCGAATAGAACATAAGAGTTACCCTTAAACCCCTCCCAATTCAATACGGAATCTTGAATATAACGAGCATTGAATAAATAAAATATCTCAAAGACAACAAGAGTATTTACCGCAACCGTTCGGGCATGCTCAATAGTAGCACCTTCTTGCATCTCCCAAAAATAAAGACCCATTGTTCCGCTCATCAGGATAAAAGAGACAAAGATAACACGCCAAACAAGATAAGTGCTAAGTATCGCTTCATTGGTATTTCGTGGTGGTCGGTTCATCACATTTTTTTCAGGAGGTTCAAATGCTAGAGAGAGTGCCAGTGTGACTGCTGTAATCATGTTTACCCATAATAACTGTACCGGTGTTAAAGGAAGATTCTCAAATCCGAGTATGATCGCTACTAAAATGATTAGTGCTTCACCTCCATTGGTTGGTAAGATAAATATAATAGATTTTTTGAGGTTATCATACACAGTCCGTCCCTCTTCAACAGCATGCATGATCGAAGCAAAGTTATCATCTGCTAATACCATTTCAGCAGCTTCTTTGGCTACTTCCGTACCATTGTGCCCCATAGCCGTACCTACATCAGCACGCTTTAAAGCAGGGGCATCGTTGACCCCATCACCTGTCATAGCAACAGTGAGACCTTGTTCTTGTAGAAGTTTTACTAAAAGCAGTTTATGTTCAGGATTTACACGGGCATAGACATCAACCTCCTGTACACACAACTTCAACGCATCTTCACTCATTGCTCCAATTTCTTCTCCCGTCAATACATCATCTGTATTGATAAGTTTAAGCTGGCGAGAGATAGCTAGAGCTGTAGCACCATGGTCTCCTGTGATCATCTTAACACGAATACCTGCTTTTTTGCAAACTTCAACGGCTTTAATAGCTTCCTCACGAGGTGGATCGATCATACCATACATACCCAGCATAATCAATCCACTTTCTATATCAGAAAAGGTCAATTCTCTCTTTTCAAAATCCATAGGCTTCAGGGCCATTGCAAGTACACGTTCTCCTTTAGCTGCTAGCTGTTCAATACGATTCAACCAATATGCTTTGTCCAAAGGGACATCACCATCAAGTGATCTTTGAAGCATACACATCTGCAATATCCGCTCAGGTGCTCCTTTAACAAAGACAAATGCATCACCTTCATGGCTATGATGAAAGGTTGCCATAAAGCGGTGTTCAGATTCAAAGGGGATAAGGTCAGTACGAGGATATCTTTTCGTTTCAGTTTCACTCTCTAAACCGGCTTTCATACCTGCCACTAGTAAGGCACCTTCCATCGGATCTCCATGAACAAACCATTCATTTTCCCTTTGTTCCAGTGATGAATCATTACACAGCATTGCAGCTCGTGAGAGTTCATGTAACAATGGCCGATCATCAAGGAGGACATCTTTATCTAAAAGTGATATCTTGCCATGCGGATTGTATCCCGTACCCGAAAGTTCAAACAGATTTTTTGCAGTGGCAATGGAAGTCACCGTCATTTCATTACGTGTAAGTGTACCAGTTTTATCTGAGCAAATAACCGATACTGCACCAAGGGTCTCAACAGCGGGCAACTTACGAATAATTGCATTACGCTTAGCCATACGCTGTACACCAATGGCAAGTGTAATAGTCATGATCGCAGGTAAACCTTCTGGAATTGCTGCCACGGCAAGACTTACTGCAGCAAGAAACATATCTGTAGCAGAATAAGAATGAACAAAAAAACCAAATGCAAAGGTTGTCACTGCAATAGCTAATATCACTATGGTAAGCCAACGTCCAAATTGAGCCATTTGTGCAAGCAGTGGCGTAGTGAGAGTTTCTACTTCTGACACAAGTGTACTGATACGACCTATTTCAGTATCTGCACCTGTTTGAACGACTATTCCGCTGCCTTGTCCATGCGTAACAAGTATACTCGAATAGGCCATACATTTTCGATCACCAATCACACTTTGTTCCGGAACAGATTCAATTATTTTCTCTACGGCTATTGATTCCCCTGTCAGTGCTGCCTCTTGAATCTGAAGTCCTTTTACACGAAAAAGTCTCAAGTCTGCCGGAACTTTATCACCTGACTGTAAAAAAACAATATCGCCAGGAACCAATAATTCAGATTTAATGGAAATTTGTTTGCCATCACGCATAACCATAGCATTGGAAGAGAGCATTTGACGTATTGCGCTTAAAGCATTTTCGGCCTTTCCCTCTTGTACAAATCCAATCACAGCATTAATAAAAACCACACCCATAATCACACTAGTATCTACCCAGTGTCCAAGCAGCGCTGTAACAAGTCCTGCCACGATTAATACATAGATAAGTACATTATGGAATTGATATAAAAAACGAATTAAAATACTCTGTCTCTTCGGTTCAGGAAGTCTGTTTTTCCCATAACGAAGAAGTTTATCGTTTGCTTCTTCTTTAGATAAACCCTTGTGGGAGCTTTTAAGTAAAGTAAATATGTTTTCAATACTATCTGTATGCCAATTGTGGGATTGAAGTTTCCTATTCATGCTAAAACCTTTTAAATGTTTTCTAGGACTTTTTGCTGATAAACCAGTATGTTTGTGCCCAAAGCCAAAACGACTGTCCCGTGCCAAGTACACATATCAAGGTCTTATCTTTTCAAAGTTAAATATTATGACCTAACATGAGATTACCATAAGCTGCCGATAGAAGACATAAACGACATCATCCATTATCCCCCTGGATGATTACCCAAACCATATTCATCCAGTTACTACTTTTTTAATAATGATTACTTCGCCACCTCTATTAAGAAGTATATCATATATCTATGATTTAAAGTTATATACTTACTCTATTTAGAGTATAAACTATTTTAAGGGATCATTTCTAAAGGTGCCTTAACCCATTTTTTATATACTTAGAAGCAATACTGAGAAGAGAGTTTCCTTTGACACTAAAATAGTGAAACAGTTTGAAACCCAAGTAAGATGAGATTGAGAATAATCGCCATGATAGGGATAATACGTGGGTAGGTTCTGATGCCATCAGGATGAGGGTTTTTATATTTTATGATAAGCAGTGAAATGTTGACAAGTGTAAAGACAATGAAGATCAGAAAACTGCTGGACTGTGCCAATGTCAGCAGTGGAAAGGCTGTTGCAAGAACAAACACAAATAAGCCAGTAATAATAGTGGCGTTAATAGGTGTGCTGGTTTTTGGATGAACGCTGCTAAGAAAATTTGGTAACCAGCTTTGTCTGCTCATGCCATACAAGATACGTGAGACCATAATGATCTGTATGAGGGCACCGTTGATTACGGCAAACATGGCAATGGAACTTAGAATCGTTGCTTTAGATTGGGTGGCAATCTCATAGACTTTTGCCAGTGGTGCAGAGGAGTGAACCAGTTCATCTACGGGAACTACCGAAATGGTGACTACAGCAATGACAATATAAAAGAGTGTTGCAATGGCAAGGGTAGCGATGATGGCTATGGGCATAGTTTGTGTAGGGTCCTTGACCTCCTCGGCGATGTTGACCATATCTTCAAAACCCAGAAAGGCATAAAAAGCCAAAAAAGCACCCAGTATGATGGAATTGAGCAGAGAGATATCCATGGGTGGAATGAAGGTTCTAAGGGTTTCACTATCAAGAGAAACATGGTCTACACCTACATAGATTACCATACATAGACCCAAAATTTCTAGGAGCGTCAGTATTGCAGTGATCATGACGGATTGGGAGATACCCCATATTGCAATGGCACTCAGAAGAACCACAAGTATAAGGACAGTAACTATTTGGGGTGTCTGTATGAAGGTACTCAGATAGCCGTGAAATCCATGTATGATCGTAGCAGCAGAGAGTGAAGCAGAGAGGGCAATGGTGAGCCCTACGACTGTAGAGAGAACAGGGTTGTTAAATCCGGCATTAATATAGACTGCTACACCAGCACTCAGAGGGTACCTGGAACTGAGCTCAGCATAACTTAGGGCTGTTAAAAGAACGACGATACAGGCAAGCAGAAAGGAGAGAGGAATATAAACCCCGGCTATTCCTGCCATTTTACCTATGAGTACATAAATACCCGCACCAAATATATTTCCCAACCCATAAAAAACGAGCATAGGTAATGTTACATTACGTTTCAATTGAGATCTGTGTTTGATATCCATTTTTGTTCTTTTTTTAAATTTATTTTTATGGCTAAACTAGTCTAGTTCCAATATTAATATCCAACTTAAAAGAATCTTCAAGGGTATACCCTTGGATTTATCTACAAGCTGAGATAAGTTCACTTATGTCGTTTCTATAAAGGTACTTTCTACTTTTAGAGCTTCATAATACATACCAAGAGCAGTCTCTTCTGTCTCTACAATAATATGGGCTAATCCAAGCGCTGAAAGCATCTCTTTCTCCTGAAAGCTATTGACTTTTACAACAGTTTTCACATTAGGTGCCACTTCTTGTACGGTCTCACAGACCAAATAGAGTTTTTCGTTATTACCCAATGCTATGATTACGGAAGATGCTTCATGGATATTGAGAGCTTCTAAGATATGTTTTTGTGCAGCATTACCAAAAATAACAGGTTTACCAAGCTTGCGAGCATCTTCTACTGCTTTTATGTTTTGTTCTATGGCAACATACTTAACCCCGTCACGTTCCAATAATTTTGCAACATGTTTTCCAAGTCTTCCATAACCTATCAATATAATATGGTTTGAATAATCTTTTTGAATATGTCCCAACTTAAGGGTTTCTTCTTCGGGTGGCGGCAGTAAATAGTCAGTGATGGATGAAATATGTCTCAATAAAAAAGGAGTAAGAACCATCGATAAAATGATTACAACAATCAACACTTGGGATGTCGCTGGTGCGACTAAGTTTTTGGCACTTGCCAACTCAAATACGACTAAACCAAACTCACCAAGTTGAAAGAGTGAGAGAGCACTTTTTAAAGCAACTCTTTTTACTGTTGCAAATTGTAATATCACATACAGCATAGAAACTTTCAGTATGATGAGACCCACCAAAAGCAATAAAATCACCAAGAGATAATTTGAGATGATGGCAAAATCGATTTGCATTCCTACCGTGACAAAAAAAACTCCCAAAAGCAGATCTCTAAAAGGGATCAAATCTGCTTCAATCTGGTATTTATAACGTGTTTCAGCGATAAGCATTCCTGCTAAAAAAGCACCCAGTGAATAAGAAAACCCAATGAGATGGGCAATACTTGATGCCCCTAAAACTAAAAACAGGATAGACCCTATAAAAATTTCATGTGAATTGATTTTAGTTATTTCATATAAAAATGGTTCTAAGAGGTATTTTCCTACAAACCAAAGTCCGGCAAACAAACCAAGCGCTGCAATCAAGGTTTGAAGCAAAAGGATATTTACAGGCACATCTTGTACCGAGAACATGGTAATCATAAGAAGTATAGGTATCACTGCTATATCTTGAAAAAGTAGTATACCCAGCGATCGTCTTCCGTACTCTTGGTTGATGTCACCATTTTCATTTAGAAGTTTCAGGACGATGGCTGTGGAGGAGAGAGCTAGAGCAGCACCGACAATCACAGCAGCTTTTTTTGTCAAGTCAAAACCATACATGGCAATGAGTGTGATAACGATAGTGGTAAGAACAACTTGTAGCCCACCATATAAAAAGACTTCTTTTTTCATACGTATCAAGTGTTTGACTGAAAACTCCAAACCTATGGTAAACATTAAAAAAACAACACCAAATTCTGCTATGAGTTTTAGTTCATGTGAATGTTTGGCATCATGCAGTCCAAATCCATAAGCGATAATCGTACCCGTAACGATAAAGCCAATAATAGTAGGAATGTTAAACTTTTTTAAAAAAAGATTTAAAATAGTGGCGATACCTATCCCCACGACAATGATTTCTAACATATTTGAATCCTGTTGTTTTTACTGTAATACGGCTTAATTTGATATAACGTATTTTATCTAAACATAGTTGAACACTACAGGTATAAGTTATGATTTAAAATCATAACCATCATATTTCGATCTTCTCTCGATGTACGACAATGTGCGATTTCTTATGTAAACGTTTTTCTATCTCTTCCTAGAATGTCTCTTGCCTGTCTCTTTCCCCATCTACAAGCCTGCGTCCCAAAGTACTTTCTGCCTGATACACTACAAATACAAAGGCATTCTTCCGCAAGTTCTTAAAACATACCAAAGTCCACTAATATATTGATTGTCTTTAGTACCTGCAGTAAATGACATGAACCCGTCACCACTTCTACTGCCCCTAAGATTGTAAAATAGCCATACATTCTCATTTTGACTCTTTTACTTCATTTTTCCCTATAGTTCTCTGTGTCTTTTTTGTTAAAGATACTATAAAACATTAACATATTTATGATAGCATTAGTTAGACTTTAAGGCAGAGGAAGATAATGATGAAAAAAGTGAATAGAATACTGGTTGCTATTGATAGATCAGCTATGGCAGAAGAAGCCCTTAAACGTGCTATTGTTATAGCAAAAGAAAAAGGCGCACAGCTTTTTGTTATGCATGTGATTGAGTCCTCTTTTATAGCATCTCCATTTACACCATCTATAGATGAAAATGAAATAGAAAAAGAGATCAAAAAGCGGGTAAAAAAACTCACCTCGGAAGAAGATGTGGAGTATGTTCTCTTTGTTGAGTCTGGTTCCGCAGCTTCTTCTGTGACACTTAAAGGAAAAAATCTCAATATTGACCTGCTTATTATAGGTACACACGGGAAAGAGGATATCAGTAGTAACTATTTTGGTTCTACGGTGCTAAAACTTATCCAAAGGACACGTATTCCTGTTTTAATCATTAAAAATGAAGCCAAGCATGCCTATAAAAAAATACTTGCTCTGACAAACCTTTCAGACTACGCTAAAGAGAGTATCTTGTTTGCACATACACTTTTCAATAAAGTTGCACTGAAGTATCTGTATGCATATGTCACCATTGATGAGCTTATGGCTTTAACCTACCGTATCAGTGCTGACCAGCAAGATAAATTTAAAAAAGAGTTGCTTACTGAGGCAGATATAGCACTGGAGAAATTTGCAAAAGATGTTGCAGAGGGAGAAATGGCACTGATCACATACGAGGCATCTATAAATGAAGATCTTTTAGCTTATGTTGTACAAGATGAAGCTGACTTACTTGTATTGGGCTCCAAAGGTGTAGGCAATTTGAACTCGTTCCTTTTTGGCTCAACGGCATCTTATTTGGTGCGAAACTCTCCTACGGATGTACTTGCGTATGTTCCGACAATCACAAAACCCTTACCAGAAGAGAAGTTCAAAAAAGAAGAGATAGTACCTGAAAAAGAAGTGATGAGACCCAAAACTTCACCCGTTCAAAAGGATCTTAAGAGCAGGAAAGATGAGATAATGGATGATATTGAAACTTTTTTTAAAGAAAATCTAAAATTTATCAATTGGAATGTCCCGGAAGCAAAGGATCAGGAAATAGCGGAAAGCTTGATGCTTATCTTGAAGGAGAAATTAGACGAGATAGATCAAAAGGTACAAGAAGGAAAGTATCAGGAAAAGTAAACAAATATTTTTCATAACGTATTTAATCCCCAAGCGGGAAGTGTTATGATACTGATTTTGATGCTTCGAAAAGTTCTACTGAGAACACTGAATCAGCTGGATCATGTGAGGGAAACTGCCATTGACATTTTCTATCATATTGTAATCCAACAAACGTCGAATTCTATAAATAAGTGACCGTAATGTACGATCATTTTTTGATTCTCCCCATACATAGGTACAGAGTTGTTCATTTGAGACTGAAATATTTTTATTTTTTGCTAAGATTTCGACAAGTTTTAAAGGTTTTTTTCCCAAGGGTATCTCTTCATTCTCTTTAAAAAGACGATGCTGTTTGGTATTAAAAATATATCCATGATGCAGAACAATATTCTCTTCATCAATTTGAGGTATAACCCCTTTTTCATGTGCAAAAAGTAATTTGATGGTTGCTAAAATCTCATTTTCTCGATAAGGCTTCATTTTTTTAAATATAAAAAAACTTATTTACATATTATATAACATATCATTTCAGTAATTAAATTTATGTTAAACTTGATGCCTTATAAGCATTGCAGAGAAGCATTATTTAAAATGTTATAAATTGGGAGGCTCACAAAAACAATTTATATTTTTTACTGTTTCTATATGTTCTTTAATGGGAATTACTTTATGAAGCTATACAATTTTCCATTCACAGGACGAAGGTCTATCTCACCTTTAAAACCTTCTTTTTGAAGTGCTTCAACTAAAACTTTCATAAAAAAACCATGAGAGACGATAAGAATATTCTCTTTATTAAAACTTTTAATATAGGCTATAACCTCTTTGGCTCTTTGCTTGGTATCGACTCTATTTTCCCCTTCGAGTCGGTTCAAATACCAAAAGATTGTACCCATTCCAAACCAGATGTATTTTTGTAATTTAATCTTGGTATTGAAAAAAACACGTGATCCTACTTCAACCAATTTATCGGTATAGATTGTCTCTAACATTGAAAATTGTTCAGCTGTTCTTTTAGCACGTGATTGTGTACTGCAAAGTATAAGTTCAATCTCTTTAGGTAGTTCAACATCTATAATATTTAAAGGCAAAGTGTCATAAGTATCCACCCATGCATTAAATTCGTCTGAGTTTAACCATGAATCTGTAGTGTCTTGAACTTTGAAGTGTCGTAATAAATGAATTTTCATAAATGAATTTTAACAAAATAAGTTTAATATGCTACGCTGCTACAATCTACTTTATGTTCTTCTAGTTTGTCACTGTAACTCTGCAATATTGCATCATTTGCATAATAATAACATGCCTCAAAATCTTTATCTTCATTAAACAGTATTTTATAATATCCTAAAGAAACAGCAATATGACTCTCACCGATATATTTGGGACTAGAACCATACTTGACAACATTTATAATATTTATTTCACCCAGTTCCACAGCCACTTCTCTCGCATACGCTTCAGCTTTAACCCACATTTGTTGATTAACCTCAGGAACTTGAGGAATAATGTTGGCTAAGGAATACGTTGCATCTAAACTCTCTTGGCTCCAGTCAAAAGAGGCATCAGGTGCCATATGTCCCCGATCGTATCCTGAACCGGTGTAATCACTTACTTTTGCTCTGTAGGATTTTTCTATAGACTCTTCTTCATAAAAAGAGGGACGCTCTTGAATATTTAGTTCATTTACCAAATCACCATAAAGCACATAAGCAACACTTTTAGCAACTTTTTTACTATTGTCATAACAAATCTCTAAAAACTCTTTATCCAACAATACAGAACACGTATCTTCATTCATAAACTTTGTTTTATAATCGACGCTGTTTTGCCCCTCTTCTTGAGTAGATATATTTTCTTGCTCTCCAACTTCAACACTGCCACATCCTGTTAGAGATAAATAGAAAATAAGCACAATTATCAATTGACTAAAACGCATATTTATTTCCAGTTCTTTAAATAATTTTAAAATATAATTTTAATTCTTCGGCTAATGCTTGAAAATTTAATTTTTTATAATCTTTTTCAAAAAGATCAAAGTCTAAATCCTCAGATAATCTTGGCGCGTTAAAACAAATTCGCAGACAAGAACCTCCTGTAAAAATAAAATTTTTATAATTTTTGTTGTTATAAATAAAATCAAGCGCAGGATATTGCAAAAATTCTTTTACATAATTTTTAATGACAAAATCAGGAAGACCTTGCGCCTTTTTATCTTTAACAATTTCTTTTAAAATTTTTTGGAGCATAATATATTTGTTTTATTAAATCTAAAACTTTTTCTATTCTTTTGTTTTTTGTATATGATAAGTATGAATAAGTTTTTAAAAATTCATTCTTAGTGCTATTTTCCCAGTTAATCCGTAAATTTTTTATCGTTTCATTATTAATCGGCGTATTTCTTAAAAATCTAATGTATAAATAATCAAACAACGCCTTGCTTTTTTTAGCCGTTAAAACTGGAGCGTTATAAAAATATTTTATTTCATAATCTTTAAAAAGCTCTGGAACAACAGAATAATATCTGAAAGAATAAAAATTATTTTTTATTTCCCTTGAAGTTTTTGTGGTAATAGAAGTAATGGCATTAACAGGTTCTGATAAAAGTTGATATTTTGCCAAAACATACTCCATGGAAATATAAGAAGGCTGTATTAATTGATTGGCAATATATTCAATGTATAAGTTTTTTTGTATTTCTTTTTCGTATTTTTCATTTAGAATATATACGCCCTTTTTTAATAAAATAAGCTCTTTATTTTTTAGCCAATACTTGACATTCTCGTTTAGCGCATTTTCGCGCGGTTCAAAATTTCTTAAGATGTTTTTATTTAATAGTAATAAATTAGAGGTTTGTTTTTTTAATTCATTTAAAGTCATAAATATTGTTTAAGAATTAATATAAATATTATACCAATTCCTAAACAATTGTCAAGACTTCTGTTGACTAATATTAAGAATTTTAGATTTAAGATTAAAAAAATAATTAAAAAATTTTAAACTGATAATCTTTTAATAAAAATTTCAAAATTTGTTCTTCCGGCATATCCGCCGTGAAGTATAAATTTTGTTTTCATAGGTTTGCGAATATTTTTTTATTTTATTTTTTCCAAAATCTTGCTCTTCAGCCGACTATACTGATGCTTGTTTAAATCAAGTTCCTTAACTTGAGTTTCAGTTAAAATTATATTTTTCAATTCCTGTAAAAAGCTTTTTAAATTATATAGCTCTAAAATTTTTTTATAAAAATCAAAATTTAAATTAACTTTTAAAACCAGGCTTAAAATATCAATTTTATCTTTTTCGCCTTTGATTGAACCTTGTCGATTATGATAAGCTTTTTGTTTTAAAATTAACAGGATTTCAGGTTGTGGAACTTGAAATCCTTCCTGAATTTTTATATATTTTTTTATATCTTCTGTTGGAAGCCCTAAATCAGAATAAAAAGGCAAATATATATCAATGTCAATTTCTTCTATTTTAGCTTCGTATTTTTTTAGCCTGTTATTTTTAGATATATCAAATTTATTTTTTAACTTTCCCAAAATTTCATAATCGCAAATAAAATCAATGTCTTTTGATTTTAACGCTTTAGTGTAAATCCAAATTGCCCAGCCACCAATTAAGACAAACTGGAATTCTTTTTTTAAATCCTGTAATATTTGAAAACTTTTTGTTGTGGATAAATTATGATAATATTGCATAATTAAATATTTTTTCTTTCAAAGCATTTAAAAATTCTTTTGCATACCATTCTTGCAAATTCCATAAATCAACAAAAGTTTGGACAATAGGCGTAATTTGTCCGTATTGAGATAAATAAGAGTCTTTTTTTAGAACTATTAAATTTTCATAACCATTCTTTTTAGGAAATCGTTTTTGAATTTCTTTTAATTCTTTTTGATCAGCATAAATATAAACTTTATCATAATCAGCAGGTGTTTGTTTGAACTTTTTTACAAAAGCGCTAAAAGCTCCGTAAATAATCTTTGGTGGCATTGAGCCTTCAATTTCAGCTGATGAAAAATTACTATGCGTTTTATAAATAATATCTTTTTCTAAATTTCGAAAAGTAGCCCAAATTTGAAGAAATTTTTCTTTATCTCGGATAATAAAACCTCGACCTTTCACGTCTATCGCTCCTGTTGATCGTGGCACTTTTAAAGCATTAAAAACTGTGCTTAAAGAAAAACCAAATTTTTCAGCAAGACCTTTTTGAGTAAACCACATTAAATTTTTGCTGTCTAACGTGGTAAATTGAGTTTTTTTATTTTGAATGGCTTGATGTAGAATTTCACGCCAAATAATTTCTTTTTTAGTCATACCCAGTATATCAACTTCCGGTGCCAAACATCTTGTTGTTTTGACGTTTGTACTCTTGAAGCCGTAAACCCAGAAATCTTCTTCCTTGAGTTGTTTTTAAATAATTTTCTCGACGTTTAGCGTCTTCTTGATTAAGGCAGCCCTCAAAGTAAATCAATTTAATTGGAAGTCTAAATCTTGTTGAAAAAGACAAACCTTTTTTGTGTTCTTCTAATCTCCTTTTTAGATTATTAGTATAACCGATGTATCTATTCCCATCTTTAAAACTTTCTAAAACATAAATATAGAAGAACACACCGGAAGTTGTATTACTGGGCATAGTTTCGTTTTTGAAATATAAATAACAACTTCATTTCTATTATATTCGAAACTATTTTGATTGTCAACTATTTTATTTTTATCCAACTACAAACAAACAATCATGCAGTGATTGTTTGTTTGTAGTTTAATGACATTTATTTCCTGTAATTACATTTCTCGATTTTCTTCTGTGTTTGAATTTGACTGAGCTGCATTAGCATCACGTTCGTTTTCAGAAAAATCATTCTGAACATTTTGATCTTTCTGCATGTCTGCTTCATTGCTTTCCATTGGTTGCTTTTCCTCTGTTTTGCATGAGCACTTAAAAAATTTTTTAATCCAGTTGCAAATAGACATAAAAAATATAATTCGAATATTACAAATAATATCCAAATACTACAAAAATATAATTCAAATCTACAAATATATCCAAATACTACAAATTTATTCGAATTCGTAGTATTTGGATATTATTTGTAGGTTCGGATTATGTAATGTATAATAAACTTAGCTTTTATTTATATAAATGTCAATGAAATTTTAATTATGTCTAACAAATTATGCAAAATTTTGCTAATCTTGGCGATAATATTTGTTGTAATCGCTATTCCGACTTTTTGGCTGTTATATCATCCAACGAATAATAAATTGGAAGTAACTTTTTTGGATGTTAATCAGGGTGATGCTATTTTAATTAAAACACCTTTTGGGCAAAACATTTTAATTGATGGAGGGCCTGATAATATTGTTTTGCGAAAATTAAAAAATAGTTTGCCATGGTGGGATAAAAAAATTGATTTAATGATTTTAACGCATCCGCATGATGACCATGTAACAGGATTAATTGATGTTATAAAACATTATAAAGTAAAAAGAATAGCATACACAGGCGCAATTCATACTGCGCCGAATTATTTAAGATGGTTAGAGTTGGTTAAAAATAAAAACATTGCTTTAATAATTATTGACAGACCTCAAAAAATAGAATTCAGCAATGATTGCTGGCTAGATGTTTTATATCCAACAAAAAATTTTCTAAAAAAACATGTTGAAAAGTTGAATAATACGTCAATTGTAGCAATGTTAAATTATAATCAAACAAGATTTTTGTTTATGGGTGATGCTGAAATTGAAGTAGAAACAGAATTGTTAAATAATAACATTGATTTATCAGCAAATGTATTAAAAATAGGGCATCACGGGTCCAATAATTCAAACAGCGCAGATTTTTTAAGAGCTGTTCAACCAGAAATCGCTGTAATACAAGTTGGGAAAAATAATACTTTTGGTCACCCAAACAGAAGAGTATTAAAAAAATTGGAACGGCTTGGAACTAAAATTTTTAGAACTGATTTGAATGGAACGGTGCAGGTAATAAGTGATGGCATGAATATTTACGTAAAATAGACCTCCAGCATTTTTTCATAGACGCTAAAATCAAAATTCCGATATAATAAAATATTATCTCCCTCCAAAATAAATATTTTTTATTTTTTTGTCTTCTAAAATTTCTTTTCCTCCGCTCATGGCAATTTTGCCATTTTCTAAAACATAAGTTTTGTCCGCAATTTTTACCGCTTGCCGCGCGTTTTGTTCAACAATAATTATTGCTACTCCTTGTTTATTTATAGCTAAAATTTTTTCAAAAACCTCTTTTATTATTTTTGGAGCTAAACCCAAAGACGGCTCATCAAGTAAAAGCAATCTTGGTTTTTGAATTAAAGCTCTAGCAATTGCTAATATTTGTTGTTCTCCTCCAGACAGATTTGAAGCAAGCTCGTTATTTCTTTCTTTAAGAATAGGAAAAAATTTTTGAATTTTGAATTGTAATTTTGCATTTTGCCTGTCACGTTTCAAGCGGGGATTTTTGCCTGTCCCGTCATTACTTGCTGGGCATTTTGCATTTAATGTAAATGCCCCCATTTCCAGATTTTCTTTTACGGTCAGATTGGAAAAAACCTGCCTGCCCTGAGGAACATAGCTTATTCCTTCATAAATTAACTGATGTGTAGGCAATTTTGTAATATCTTTTTCTCTAAAAACTATCTTTCCAGAATAAATTTCGCACAAATTAAAAATAGATTTAAGCAAGGTTGATTTTCCCGATCCGTTCGGTCCGATTATTGCAACAATTTCCCCATGCTCTATATTAAAATCAACCCCACGTAAAACCTCCATTCCATTATATCCAGATTTTAGATTTGTTATTTTGAACATTTTTTATAAATAATATTGTTTAATTTCTTTTTTTAATATACTCTTAAAATCTTTTAAAATAATCTGATGACTTATTGGCAAAAATTCTTTAAGCTCTTTTCCGACATCCACCCTGTAATTTTTAAATTTTTCTAAAATTGCAGGCAATAACTTTTTTTGCTTATTATTTAAATAATTGTTTTTCAGTAAAAAATATAAATCATACCAATCGCGCGGTTTGCTTCTTGACAATAAAGCCGCTAATTTCCCACCAACAATGTCTTCTTGGGATAAATGGACAATATCATAAGTTGGAAAAAATTCAGTTCTTATTTGGCTGATTTCTGTATTTATTTTTTTACGGCTTTGCCTGAATGAAATTTCAATTTTTAAATTAATTTTATAGTTATAAAAAGAAATAATAGTTTTAGCTAAATAACCGCCTGTTGTTTTTTTAGCTTTTTCAATATCTAAAATAAATCCCCAACTATTAAGAGTTGAATAAATATCTATCAACAAACTTTCTATTTCTTGATAGCTAATATTTTTTGTGGCTGTAAAATCCAAATCTTCTGAAAATCTAGGACTATTATAAATAATACGCAAAGCAGTGCCCCCTTTAAATAACAGTCTATCAGATCCTGCTTGTTTGTATAATTCAGACAAAAAATTGTGCTGCAGATATTCTCTGGCAACGGTCAATTCATCTGTTTGCATCCTAGTAGATAATCGTTTTATTTCGTCTTGATTTATCATAAATTTCTTTGGTTAATTTTTTTAATGAATCTCTATTAAAAAGCTTGATAAAATCCATTAATTTTTTATAATTTATCGCGCTTACATCAATTCTGTCATATAAAGATTTTTTCTTTAAATCAACAAAATAAAAATAATCAGCCAAAGCTTTTTCCGCTTCAGCTAAATATACTAATTGACCTTCAATATTTTTTTTAATATATCCTGTAAAACCTTCCTTTTTAATATGACAAAAACTATAATTTATATTTTCAACATTAAAACTCCGCGTTGTTTTTGTAGTAACAGAGGTGATGCTATAAACTGTTTCCGGAATAATGCCATAAAACATAAGAGCGTATTCAAATGAAACATAAGAAGGGTAATATAATTTATTGGCAACTTCAAATTCGGACGGCTTAAAATTTTTATCAAAATACAGCCCTCTTTTTATTTTCGCGTAAATATTTTTTTTAACATTTCTTAAAATAAATTTTCTAGCTGACTCGCTGCTAACGCTAAAATACCTTTGCAAATCCAAAGGAGTAAAAACATATTTACGCTTTTCTCTAATAAAATTTTGCGTTTTGATAATGCTTAATTTTTTCTTCATATTATTTATGGGACAATTATGTCCTAATAATGAATTATCTATTTTTAGTATAAACAATATTTATAAAACCGTCAAGAGATATTTTTATTTATGCTCTTAAAAACAAAACCCCCGCAAATTGCGGGGGTTTTATAAAAGACAATTTATATTTTACTCCTCATACAACTTCATCCAGTTAGAAATCTTAATTTTCTAATGGGACAATCTCGCCGTTTTTAACAATGTTAACTTGTATAACTACTACAGCATCGCCAGTTTCGTCAAAGCTAAATTTGCCTACAGCTCCATCCCAACTCTTTATTTTATTTAAGAAATATTCTTTTACTGAATCAGGATTTGTTCCAATATTAGAAACTGCTTCGCCAATTAAATAAACAGCGTCATAGTGTGTCGCTAAATAACTTTCTGGAATAGGACCTTTGGTAGTGCCGTACTTAGCTTCGTATAAGCTTAAAAGATGCTTTGCTTTATAATTTTCCTTATCAAAATATGGTTGAACAAAAATAGTTCCCTCAATCATGTCTAAATAACCCTCAGTTTTATACTTATCAAGAGCTTTATCGCTAATAGCTCCTTCTGTCGCAAATATTCTAGGATGATAATCTAGTTCTTTCATCTGTTTAAACAGACTTGCTGAGTTATCTAATGATTGAACAACTACAAAAATCGCACTAATATTATTGCTTTTTAGTTTAGAGATGATTGTTTTGAAATCCAAGTTCTTTGCATCAAAAGATTCATCGAATAAAACTTTGCCACCGAGAGCAGAATATTTTTGCTTAAAACCTTCTTTTGAGGAAGCTGCGTAATCTGTATTCTCAGATATTAAAGCAATTTCTTTATTAGATTCGTAGGCCAATTTAGTTAAAGCAGGCAATCCGCTCCCAACAGAACCAATGTTTCTGAAAACATACTGTCCCTTCGCAATATTTGGAGCTGTAGTTCCAGCAGTTAAAAGAACGACTTTATTCCCTTCAGTTACAGGTACAACTGCATTTGTCTCTCCAGTACAAAAAGTCATTATAAAATTAACTCTATCTACATTAATTAATTTGTTTGCGGCAGAAACTGCATCCGCAGGAGCACATTTACCATCTTCATAAATTGCTTCTATTTTAAGATTATTATCTGTATTCCATTCATCTACTCCTAATTGAAATGCCCTTTTTACATAGTCTCCATATGCTGCTGCTTGCCCACTCATTGGACCAATAAACCCAATTTTAATCGGTTCTTGAGAGACTGGTTCTGCTGGCTGTTTGTTGGATATTGAATATCCAATTGCGATTATTGCGATAACGATAATTATCCCAATAATAATTTTTGTGTTTTTGCTTATAAATTTGAAATAAGCAACGTACAATGAGCAATAAATAATGCATAAGACAATTATTGATTGCGAGTTGCAAGTGACTAAATATAATTTTATAATTTTATCCAGCTCCAATTCGCCACGGCGAACTACGGCTGGACAAATCGACCTTTATTTTAAAACGAACTTTTATAAATGCCTTGGCGATGTTTAATTCGTCTAAGCTCAATTGCATCAGGAGTAATTGTGTAAATTAATCTATAATTTCTATCAACTTTAACTCGCCAAAATTTTTTAAATCCCTTTAATTTTTTTAAATCAACGGCTTTAGTGCGTGGATCTTTTTTTAGCAACTGAACAACCACCTCTGTTTTATTTTTAATTATTTCTTGTAGTTTTTTAAAATCCTTTTCAAATCGTTGAGTAACAATAATTTTTCGCATATATTTTAAAGTTCATTAAGTGAATTTACTTCTTTAAATCTTCCTTTTTTTAAATCCTCGTCTGATTGTTTTATCCCTTGAATAAAATCATTATTATACAAACCTTGAGACTCCATCCATTTTTCACAAAAATCAGTTAAATAGATACTTAAATCAAAAAGTTTTTTAACTTGGAGTAATGGCAAAGTCATATTGTAATTTTGCGCATTTATTTGTTGTGTTGAATTCATAAATTTTAATATGCAAATACATAAATTAGATGCTTATAATTTTTCGACCTTATTTTTAACTAATTTCTTTTAAGAATTTATCTACAGTCTATTCCCCTAAATACGCCTCTAAAACTTTAGGGTTATCTTTAATTTCACTCGGCTTGCCTTTAGCAATGACTTTTCCTCTTTCTAAAACAATAATATCATCTGCAATTTTAAAAGTAAAGTTCATATCATGTTCAATAAGTAGAATTGTTTCTTTTCTGTTTTTTAACATTAATAAAATTTCAGCGATTTTTTCTCTTAATTTGGGAGTTACGCCAGCAACTGGTTCGTCTAACATTAAAAATTTATGCGGGTTTAAAATTGCTCTTCCTAATTCAACTAATCTTTTTTGACCATAACTTAAATCTCTTGCCAAAGTATCTGCAAAATTTTCCATTGTAATCAATTTTAATATCTTTGCAGCCTTATTCTTTTTATCCGCCGAAGTTTCGCGAAGCGAAATGAAGGAGGACCAAAATTTAGTGTCTTCGTTGTTTAAAGCCAAAAGAAAATTATCTTGAACAGTCAAATTATTAAAAAGCCGAGATTGCTGAAAAAGTCGTGAAACCCCTGAATTAGAAATTTTTTCTATTGATGAATTTGTTATGTTTTTGTTATTAAAAATAATTTTGCCAGCATCTGCTTTTAAAATTCCAGAAACTAAATTAAAAACCGTTGATTTTCCAGCGCCATTCGGGCCAATTAAAGCTGTAATAGCCTGCGGTTTAATCTCAAAAGAACAGTTATTAACTGCTTTAACTCCACTAAAATGTTTTTTTAGATTTTGAATTTTTAACATATCACTCAAGCTCCACTTTTCCAAAAAATCCTCTTGGTTTATACAAAAGAATTAAAAGCAAGAGCAGGGCATAAATTATTTGCCTTGCTGGTCCGATAATTGATGAAGGAAAACCAATAAATCTTAATGGCTCTGGTAATAAAACCAAAATTATTGTGGCAATAACTGTTCCTTTTAATGAACCTAAACCGCCGATAATGACAATTGTGATTACTGGAATCAACTGCCATAAAGTAAACGAAGAAGGGTCAATAAAAGTAATGTAATGGGCATATAAACTTCCAGCAATCCCAACAAAAAACGCGGATATTCCAAAAGTATAAAATTTCATTTTAAAAGTGTTTTTACCTAAAATTTTTACAGCTAATTCATCGTCTCTGATTGCTTGTAAAACTTTTCCAAAAGGCGAGGTGGTAATTTTTTTAATAATAAGATAAGAAACCAACGCGACAGCAAAAGTTAGAATTAAAAAATTAAAATTATTAGCAAAATTAAAACCAAATATAATGGGTTTTGGAATTCCTGGCAAACCCAAAGGACCGCGAGTTAATCCTGTCCAGTTCAAAACAACAGCGTAAATGACAAAAGAAAAACTAAGAGTGGCTAAAGCAAAATAATCTCCTTTTAATTTGTGAGTTGGAATTGAAAGCAAAAATCCAAAAAGCATAGCAATTATTCCCGCTGACAAAATACAAAACCAAAAAGAAAAACCCTGCAACGCCAGCAGGGCGGAAGTATAAGCGCCGATTGCATAAAAAGAAATATGACCAAGATTAAACAAGCCGACAAAACCCATTGCCAATTGCAAGGAAATCGCCAAAATCGCATAAATTCCGATTAAAATCAAGAGATGTATAAAATATGCTGAAATCATAGTTTAATTCTACACTATTTTTTTAGTCCCAAAATGCCATAAGGCCTGAACAAAAGAAAAATAAATAAAATTACAAAAGCAATGGCGTCTTTGAATCCAGACGGCAGAAACCAGATTCCAAAGTTTTCCGCAAAGCCAAGCAAAAAAGAACCTAAAATTGCTCCTGGCACATTGCCAATGCCTCCAATCACTGTCCCAACAAATCCTTTTATCATTAAATTTGTCCCCATCATTGGTTCAAGATTTTGCTCCAAGCCAACAAGCACTCCCGCAATTCCCGCTAAAGCCGCGCCAATAATAAAGCTCTTATTGTAAATTTTTTCAGAAGAAATGCCAATGATTTCAGCAACCTCTTTATTATCAGAAACCGCCCTCATTGCCTTGCCAATTTTTGTTTTTTTCATCAGCAGAAACAGCAGAAAAAACAAAATTAAAGAAACTGCAATAATAAAAATCTGTAAAGGAGTAATAATTGCTCCAAAAAATTCAACACCTTTGGCGATTTTAATAAAGCCGATTGTTTTTACATCAGCACCAAATAAAAGCAGAATTATAGATTCAATTAAAATCAAAAGGGCAATGCTTGCAGTAAGCAGAATAACGCTACTCGTTTTTTTCTTGCGAAACTGCTTGTAAATAATAGCATTCATCAGCAAGCCAAAAACAGAAGCAAAAATAATCGCAAGAACCACGGAAAACCAAAAGTTAAGACCAAGCATTGCAAACGAAAAATATAAAAAATAAGCCCCAAGAGTTATTACAACTCCGTGGGCAAAATGAATAAATTTGCAAGTGAAATAAATCAAAGAAAAACCGCTTGCCACTAAAGCGTATATCGCGCCTGCTATTAAGCTATTGATAAAAAGTTGATTAAACATTTGTTTTATAAAACCTTGAATTACGAAATGCCCCTTTGTGTCATCCTCGCGCAAGCGGGGATCCAGATTAGTTCGTTAAATACTGGATCCCCGCTTGCGCGAGGATGACAATTTAGGCAGTATTTTATAATTTGAATGCATTTCGTAATCCAA
>JAHJJO010000112.1 GCA_018822835.1 Patescibacteria group bacterium | reverse complement strand
GGAAAATGCAAAAGAATAACAAAAAAACGAAAACAAAAATTACAGAATATTATTAATGATTCAAAAAGTTCTGGTAGAGAAGTTCGCCGTTCTCAAGCGGTTTTACTTCTTGACCAAAATACAGATATTCAAACAATTATTACATTAACCAAATATAGCCGAAGGCAAATATTTGATTTACGAAAGAATTATTTGAAAAAAGGAATTAAAGTAATATTAGATAAAAGAAAGGGAAAACCAAAGGAAATATTAACTAAAAAACAAAGGGACGAGATAATGAAAATACTAACAACTAAATCACCTCGCGATTATGATTATAAATGCGATTACTGGACTGCTACCATACTTGGCGATTTAATTGAAAGAGAATATAAAGTAAAATACAAATCAAAAACATCAGTCTATATTCTCTTTAAACAAGCCAAATTTACTTTTCATAAACCAGGCAGAGTTTATGGAAAAAGAAATGAACAAGAAGTTAGAAAATGGAGAAAAGAGACTAAAATCAAGGTAAAACAGGCATTGCAGGAATCAAACACTATTATTTTAATGGAGGATGAAATGGTTTTATCAAATCAAACCACTTTTCAAAAAATCTGGCTACTTCAAGAAGAATATCCAAAAATTGAAATTACTAGTAAAAAAGAAAATCGCAGTATTTATGGCTTTCTAAATATTCGCAATGGTAAAGAACATGCTTTTAAAAAAGATTGGCAGAATATGTATATTACCTATGATGTATTAAAAGAATTAAGAAAAATATATCAAGATCAAAAAATACTTTTAATCTGGGATAAAGCTCCTTGGCATAAAGGTTTTAAAGCTCAAGAGTTTATTATGGAAGATGGCAATATTGAAACCATTGATTTCCTCAGAGCTGCTCCGGAAGAAAATCCTCAAGAGCATGTCTGGAAAAATGGCCGGAGTAAAATTACTCATAACGAACCTATTATGAATATTGATATGATAACTGACAAATTTATTGACTATTTAAATAACACAGAATTCCGCTATTCTTTTCTTGGAATAAAAATAAGCAAGAGTGCGGGGTCATAGTGTTTTGTCTATAATTTACCCTGTTAAATAATTTTGTCCGTCGTGGCGGACAAAATGCAGGATTTACACAGGGTGAACCATAATTTTCTTGATTAAATGATTGGCGTGATTATAGTCTATATTTTTTACTCAAGTAGAAAATTCTTGCAAGTTTTTTTAATTACGGTAGAATAATCTTGATATGATTAAACATAGATATTTGCAAAAATTTGTCACTTCTGATTTAAAAAACAAAATGGTTTTTATCGGTGGTCCAAGGCAAGTTGGCAAAACTACTCTATCTCAATATATTGGCGATAGAGTTTATAAAAAACATAGTTATTTAAATTGGGATAGTAGAGAGGACAGAAAAATGATTTTGCAAGGCAAGTTTAGGGCAGAATCCAAATTAGTCATTTTTGATGAAATTTATAAATACAAACAATGGAAAAATTATATAAAGGGCGAATTTGACAAATATAAAAATCAATTTAATATTTTAGTAACAGGCAGCGCTCGGCTTGATTTATACAAAAAAGGCGGAGATTCCTTAATGGGCAGATATCATTATTATCGTTTACATCCATTTTCTTTGTCTGAAGTGCTTGGCATAGAACCAAAAATTCAAATTTTTAAGGACTTATTTTTTAATCATACAAAAAAGAATTATAAAATTTTTACAGATTTACTTGTTTTTGGCGGTTTCCCAGAGCCGTTTATTAAAAAAGACCATAAAACATTGCGGCGTTTTCATAATGAGCGAATGGACAGATTAGTCAAAGAAGATATTCGTGATATTGAGCAGGTTCGCGATTTATCAGCCCTGCAAGTATTAGTTGAAATTTTGCCAAGCAGAGTCGCCTCGCTTTTGTCATTAAATGGTTTGCGGGAAGATTTGCAGGTGGCGCATAAAACAATTTCTTCATGGGTAGATATTTTAGAAAGATTTTATTATATTTTTAGAATTTATCCATTTTCTGTTAAAATAATTAAATCGCTGTGCAAGGAGCCAAAAATGTATTTATGGGATTGGTCACAGATTGAGGATAAAGCCGCTAAACTAGAAAATATCATAGCTTCGCATTTATTAAAAACAGTTCATTTTTTATATGATACTCAAGGGCATAAAGCTGAATTGCATTTTTTGCGCGACATAGAAGGCAGAGAGATTGATTTTTTAATAACAGTAAATAAAAAACCATGGATAGCGATTGAAGTTAAATTGTCTGATCAGCAACCATCAAAACATTTAAAATATTTTGCTAAAAAACTTAAAATTCCTTTTGTTTTTCAAGTTATTAAAGATACTGGCATTGATTTTTTTCAAGACAACATTCGCGTAATCAGCGCTGATAAATTTTTAAGTGGAGTAGTTTAAACATTAAACAAGCAAATAAATATTTTATTTGTTGGGTTATGTCGGGAGTGCGACTCCCGACATAATTAAATTGACTTTAAACTTTATAACTTTTAACTTTACAACTAAGTTTCGGGGTGTGGCCTAGCTGGTTTAGGGCGCCTGGTTTGGGACCAGGAGATCCTGGGTTCGAATCCCAGCACCCCGACCAATTCAGACATTTTGAAAATTCAGATGAGTTTTGTTGCTCGCTCGCCCCGCCGGAGTTTATCCCGCACGGCGATGCGGGAGCGGGTCTCGTTTCGCAAAAAGCCCTGTATTTCGGAATTAAATCGTAAGGTCGGACAAATTCAAATTCAGTTTTTCGGGAAAGCAAACAACGGTTCGTTCCAATTTTTTCCGTCAATGATTTTATTTCATAAAAATCATTGGACAAAGCAAGTTTTTCGGCGTGGTGAGCGGTTTTTATCCAATCCCGCAAAGGTTCAATCCAATTGTTTCCCTTTCGCCCAAAATCAGACTTCCTTTTGTTAAGGTCTGTTTTTGTTTTGATGAGTTCGTCTTTTTTTACAAGGTAAGTTTCTTTTTCAATGCTTTCGTCCAAAAATGCGTTGACCAGCTTATCAAGTTTCGTTTCCACTTCTTTTATCTTTTCATCAAGATTTTGGGCGAAAGATTGCGACGATAAAACATTTTCTTTTTCCCAAACATCAACTTGGGCAAACATTGCAAAGTCGCTTTACAGATCGGTTTTCCGGTTCCGCTCACCACGCCCCAAAAACTCAGGCGTTGGTCTAAAGATTCCAAAGTGTGCCGACCTTGTGTGTATTCCTCAAACGCTTTGGTAACGCACCTTGATTTTGTCGGTTCCGGTTCAATCGTTCTTGTTTTGGGATTACATGTTTAATAACGCTACGTTGTGAGACTTTCTCTATTCAAAATTAACTTAAGATTTGTTAAACCTCAAACCTAAAATTCTAAATTAGCTTAGTATTTTAGGTCTGAGTTTTAATAAACTCTTTGATGTAAGGAGCAGTAAGATTTTTATGTTCTTTTAAATATTGATTAGGTGTTTTGTAATTTATTGATTTTAATCTAAT
>JAHJJO010000111.1 GCA_018822835.1 Patescibacteria group bacterium | reverse complement strand
TAACATTATTAATTAAACAATGAAGTATTATGACACAAATTGTTAAGGTAGGACATTTCTACTTGGCTACACTAGGACATTATCATGTGGCTGCGACAATAATCAATTTTCAATAATCAATAAATAATCAATCTTCAATGATCATTTGAAAATTGATTATTTACCCTATTAAATAATTTTGACCATCCTCAGTTTTTAACTTAGAAAACTGGGGATGGTCAAAATTCCTGCTCTGCAGGATTTAACAGGGTTCACCCCGTTAAATAATTTTGTCTCTGACAAAATTCCTGCTCTGCAGGATTTAACAGGGTGAATTGAAAGTTGATCATTGATTATTGAAAATTCCATGAAGTGTCCTGTTTGTCATCATCAAGATACAAAAGTTATTGATTCGCGCGCCGCGACAGACGGTTTGTCTATTAGAAGAAGACGCGAATGTTTAAAATGCGCTTTTAGATTTTCCACTTATGAAGAAATAGAAATTTTAAATTTGACAGTTGTTAAAAGAAATGGACAAAGAGAATCATATAACAGAGAGAAATTAATAAAAGGACTTAGAAGGGCTTTTGAAAAAAGATCAATTACTGAAGATAGATTTAAAAAACTTATTCATTCTATTGAACGCGACTTGCAAGCATTGCGTAAAAGTGAAATTACTTCAAGCAAGATAGGGCAAATATCAATGAAACATTTAAAAAAAGTTGATAAAGTAGCTTATATTCGTTTTGCCTCTGTATATGAATCATTTAAGGACGCGCATGAATTTAGAAGAGAATTGAATAAACTCTTAGTCCGTAAAGTCCATAAAGTCAAAAGTCGTTTAACTTAAGTGACTTTATAGACTTTTGACTTTATGGACTTTATAGACTAATTTATGCAAATTATTACTCAAATTAAAAAAAGATCGGGCAAAATTGTTAATTTTGATAAAAAAAAAATTACTAATGCTATTTTAAAAGCAATGGAAGCCACAGATTCTTTAGATAAAAAATTGGCTCAAGAACTTACTGATCAAGTAATTGAAAAAATAAAAAACAAATTTCATAATCGCAGCATTCCGGCGATAGAAGAAATTCAAGATATTGTTGAAGAAATATTAATTAAAAATAAACAAATTAAAACAGCTAAAGCATATATTTTATATAGGGATCAAAAGGCCAGGTTGCGTGACATGAAACAAATGATTAATGCCCATGATTTAATGGATGAATATCTTAATAAATTTGATTGGCGTGTTAAAGAAAATTCTAATATGGGCTATAGTTTGCAAGGATTGAATAATCATTTAGCTTCTACAATTTCGTCAAACTATTGGCTTAATAAAATTTATACAACAAATATAAGGGAGGCTCATAAGCAAGGAGATTTACATATTCATGATTTGCAGATTTTAGCGCCTTATTGCGCTGGTTGGGATTTAAAAGATTTGTTAATACAAGGATTTAGAGGGGCCAGCGGTAAAATAGAGTCAAAGCCAGCAAAACATTTCCGTACTGCCTTAGGACAAATAATTAATTTTTTTTATACATTACAAGGCGAGGTTGCAGGGGCAGAAGCTTTTTCTAATTTTGATACTTATTTAGCTCCGTTTATTAGATATGATAATTTGGATTATAATGATATCAAACAATGCTTGCAAGAATTTTTATTTAATATAAACGTTCCAACTAGAGTAGGTTTCCAAAGTCCTTTTACAAACATAACAATGGACATGGTGCCGACTAAAATAGTTGGAGAAGAAAATGTAATTATTGGCGGACAAATTAAAAAAGAAAAATATAAAAATTTTCAAGCAGAAATGGACATGTTAAATACAGCTTTTGCTGAATTAATGATGGAAGGCGATGCTAAAGGCAGGGTTTTTACTTTTCCGATTCCAACTTATAATATTACACGAGATTTTAATTGGGATTCACCTGTTGCGGAAAAGATTTTCGCAATGACAGCAAAATATGGCATTCCTTATTATTCTAATTTTATTAATTCAGACATGAGCGCTGATGATGTCAGAAGTATGTGTTGCAGATTGCGTTTAGATAATCGTGAGCTAAAGAAGAAAGGAGGAGGATTGTTTGGAGCAAATCCTTTAACTGGTTCAATTGGAGTGGTTACAATTAATTTGCCCAGAATAGGATATTTATCCAAAACAAAAGAAGAATTTTTTACAAGATTATCGCATTTAATGCAAATCGCAAAAGAAAGTTTAGAAATGAAACGCGATATTTTAGAAAAATTTACTGATAATGGCTTATATCCTTACGCGCGCCATTATTTAACAGGGGTTAAAAAAAGATTTAATGGATATTGGAATAATCATTTTGCCACTATTGGAATTATTGGAATGAATGAGGCATTATTAAATTTTGATTTAATTAAAAATAATGTTGCCACAAAACAAGGAAAGCAATTTGCGGTTGAAGTTATGGATTATATGAGAAATAAAATGATAGATTATCAAAATACTACTAATCATTTATATAATTTAGAAGCAACGCCAGCTGAAGGAACAACTAGGCGGCTGGCAAAAAATGATAAAAATAAATATCCTGACATTATTACCGCAAACGAAACAGCTGTAAGAAATCAAAACGCAGCTCCATATTATACAAATTCATCTCAACTGCCCATTAATTATACTGATGATGTATTTGAAGCTTTGGATTTACAGGATAATATTCAGGTTAAATATACTGGAGGAACTGTTTTTCACGCTTTTCTTGGCGAAGCAATGCCATCAGCAGAATCTGTAAAAAAACTTGTTAAAACAATTACATATAAATATCATTTGCCATATTTTACTATTACTCCAACTTTTTCTATCTGCCCAAAACATGGTTATCTTTCAGGTGAACATCATTTTTGCCCAAAATGCGATGAAGAAAATAAAATTAATACACCAAAAAAAGCGCAAATTAATAAAAGTAATAATAATATAGAAAGAAATATTATAAAAGCAATAGCGTAGTCAATTAGCAATTAGCAATTAACAATTATCAATTGATAATTGTTAATTGCTAATTGAATTTATGAGTCCAATACAAACAACAAAAAGACAAGAATGCGAAGTTTACAGTAGGGTTTCTGGCTACTTAAGACCTGTTAAGCAATGGAATGACGCAAAACAAGCTGAATTTTTTGATAGAAAAACATTTAAAATTAGTTAATTAGGGAATAGTTAATTAGGTTATCAGACTGAATTATTAAAATTAAATTTATAATAATAATTACGAATTTAAGAATCCATAAACATCCGAGCAACTAACTCTCCTAATCCCTAATTAACTAATCCCTAATTAACTATGCTTATTGGTGGTTTGCAAAAATTTAGCGTTTTAGATTATCCTGGACATATTTCAGCAATTATTTTTACAAAAGGCTGCAATTTTAAGTGCCAATTTTGTTATAATCCCATGCTTGTATATCCCAGCAAAAAAGATCATACTCTAATTTTAGAGAATGATCTTTTTTATTTTTTGAAAAAAAGAATTGGAAAATTAGATTCTGTAGTTATTACTGGTGGCGAGCCAACTGTTCAACAAGACTTGCCAAAATTTATTCAAAAAATTAAAAAATTAAATTATTTAGTTAAATTGGACACCAATGGGACTAACCCTGAAATGCTTAAAAATTTAATTCAAAAAAATTTAATAAACTATATTGCAATGGACATTAAAGCGCCTTTGGAAAAATATAATCAAATTACAGGCGTTGAAGTTGATTTTAATAAGATCCAAAAAAGCATTAAAATAATAATGCAAAGCAATTTACCTTATGAGTTTAGAACAACAGTAGTTCCAAAATTTTTAGATGCGGAAGATATTAAAAAAATTGGTGAATTAATTCAGGGAGCTAAAAAATGGTTTTTGCAAAATTTTAAATCAAACACAGATTTAGTTAATAAAAAATTAGAAAACAAAAGCGCTTTCTTGAATAAAAAAATGAAAGAGATGTGTGAAGTAGGAAAACAATATGTTAAGAATTGTGAGATAAGGTAAACTTTGTTTAAGCTATAGTGGCATGACTTTAAATATTCCCTCTTTTTGTCATCCTGAGGAGCGAAGTTTATTTATTTTTGCGAAGCAAAAATAAATAAACACAGCGACGAAGGATTTATGCTTTCGCGAATAAAACG
>JAHJJO010000110.1 GCA_018822835.1 Patescibacteria group bacterium | reverse complement strand
GTTATATAATAATAACTGTTTGAAATCTTTAGAACAACTGCCTGACAATTCTGTTGATATGATTTTTGCTGATCCCCCATACTTTTTATCATCAGGCAGTTTTACTTGCCACAATGGGCAAATGGTCAGCGTAAAAAAAGGCAATTGGGATTTAAGTAATGGTTTAAAAAAAGATTTTGAATTTCATCTTGAATAATATGAAACAACACGAAGCAGTAATAAAAATAATGGAACAAAATGGTGGATTTGCGACACTTGGTTATCTTAATCAGCAAGTTTTAAAAGTGCCATGTGTAGAGTGGAAGACAAAAACACCTTTTGCAAGTATTCGCCGTATAGTTCAAGACAAGAAATTTTTTTTCAAGATAAAACCAGGACTTTGGGCGTTGCTTTCATATAAAAATAAACTGTCGCCAGAGATTTTTACAATGGATATAGTTCCGAAATTAAAGCAAGAATTATTTAATCACAGCTACTATCAGGGCTTGCTGGTAGAAATCGGCAAGTTGAAAAAATACGAGGCATTTGTGCCAAACCAAGACAAGAACAAAAAGTTTCTCGGCAAGACATTAGGCGAAATTAGTTCGCCAGAGAATTTTTATCAATTTGGCTATGACCACATCGTGCGAAAAGCAAAAACCGTTGATGTATGCTGGTTTAATGTAAGAAAAATGCCAAGCGTACTTTTTGAAGTTGAACACTCAACCGATATTCAAAACTCTCTATTGAAGTTTACTGAATTGCAGGACTACAATGTGAACTTTTTTATTGTTGCTGATAAAGTGAGAAAAAATGAATACACCAGCAAGTTAGACCTCAACGTTTTTATGCCAATAAAAACACGTGTTCAATTTATAAATTACGACAAGCTATCAGAATGGCACACAAAAACCTTTGAAATTATTAATTTAGAAAACAATTTGATTTTTTCCAGCGCTTAAAAGCACTAATCTATTTTTTAAAATGATTTATCTTAACATGCGCTGGAGTCCCTTGCCTTAACGGCAAGGAGACTCCAGCGAGACCGGTCAAGTTTTATGGTAATGCGTAAAGTTTTGCAGAACAAAATTTTTAAGGTAGGACATTTTTAATCACAATGATTATATTTTCAATTTAGCAATGCTTAAAAAAGACATTTTAGAATTTTTGTTAAAAACAAACTAATTTAAAATTTAAGTGCGTTTTTATTAATCGTCGGAGTCCCCATCCCCAGTTTTTTCGCTTCGCGGATTCAACTGGAGATGGGAGACTCCGACGCGACGAGGCCGAAATTAAAACTTACGTTATGCGTTACGCGTTATGCGTTCTACAATTATGACAACACAACAAATTTACAATTTATCTGTGCAAATGGGTATTAAAGCTGATCTTCGCGGTGAGGAAAAAGTGAAAAAAAATTTACAAAGAATTGCTTTGAAGCATCAAAAATTAGACAAAGACGCGAAAAAAGAATTTGATGTAGAAAAATTAACTAATCCATACAGCGATACAAGGATTTTGGTTGATAATAAAAAAAAGAAAATTAAAAAAATATTAATTGGTGTTGATATGGAAGGGCCCGAAATTTTATTGGCTGATAAGTTGGGTGATATTGATTTAGTTATCGCGCATCATCCAGAAGGCAAAGCATTGGCTGATTTGCACAGTGTTATGGATTTGCAAGCTCAGGTTTTAGCTGATTACGGCGTCCCAATAAACATTGCTGAATCACTAATCAAGCCAAGAATGTCAGAAGTTGGAAGAAATGTTTCGCCAGCCAACCATAATCGAGCTGTTGATATTGCAAAATTATTAAAAATAGATTTTATGTGCGCTCATACTGTGTGCGATAATTTAGGCGCGAATTATTTATTTAAATTATTAACTAAAAAAAAGCCGGAATTAGTGGAAGATGTTTTAAAAATGTTAAAAGAAATTCCAGAATTTAAAAAAGCAATAGAATATAACGCAGGACCAAAACTCTTTACTGGCAGTCCTGAAAACAGCTGTGGCAAGGTTGTTGTAACAGAATTTACAGGCGGAACAAGTCCGTCTAAAGATATTTATGAAAAAATGGCGCAAGCGGGAATCGGCACGATTATTGGGATGCACATGGGTGAAGAACACAGAAAAGAAGCTGAAAAATATCATATCAATGTTGTAATTGCCGGGCACATGGCCTCTGATTCTTTGGGAATGAATTTATTTTTGGATGAATTAGAAAAGAAAGAAATTAAAGTCGTGCCAGTGTCGGGACTTATTCGCGTGAGACGCACAACGCATAATGTATAACGATTTTTTAAATTATATGCATTGCTAAAATATTCTCAACTACAAAAAGCCAGATTTTAATCTGGCTTTTTTAATAGACCTGTTACATAATTTATTATGCAACAGGTCTAATAATTGAATTTTTGTTTTTTAGCCGAAAAGGATAATTAAAGCAACAACAAGCGCATAAATGCCTGTTGATTCAGTAATAGCCATAGTGACAAAAATTAATGGTGTAATTTTGTCGCTTGCTTCAGGATTTCTGCCAATAGCTGACAAAGCTTTAGAAGCAATTAATCCTTCGCCAATCGCTGGTCCAAGCGCTCCCAATCCAATTGCAAGCGCGGCGGCTAAAAATTTTAAACCTTCTGTAGACATAGTTAGTTTATAAAGTTAAAAGTTCATAAAGTTATAAAGCTGAAAGTTTTTGAATTAAATTAGAAATTAATTTTATTATTTCACTTTTCACTTTTTAACTTTTAACTTTATGAACTTATTTCCGTTGCCATTGTAATAAAAACCAATGTTAATGCTGAAAATACAAATGCTTGTATAACAGCTGTTAGTATTCCCAAAAACATAAAAGGCAATGGCGCTATGTATGGCAGTAAAAATAATATAACCATTGTGAGAACCTCACCAGCAAAAATATTGCCAAACAAACGAAATGATAAAGATAAAATTTTTGCAATTTCTCCAATTATATCCATTAAACCAAGAAAAAATTTTAATGGGCTTGTAAAATTAAAAAATTTTTTTATATAACCAAAAAAACCATTTGTTGTTATTGTTACTGCTTGGATAATAATAATAGATATTATTGTTAATACAAATACCATGCCATAATCTGACATAACTGCTCGAAATAATGGCGTGTTTTCATTAACAGTAATTGCTGATTGTCCTGGAATAAAAGCGGCTAAATTAGCAATAGCAATAAATAAAAACATTGTCATAATCAATGGAAATATTAATTTAGTTTTTTTATCACTTCCTGTTAAAGTTTTAATAAAACCATAACTTCCTTCAAGAATAATTTCAATAATATTTTGCATCATCCCGGGCACAAGTTTTAACGATCTTTTAACTGTCAAGACAACGGTAATTAAAAACAAACTAACAAAAAAAGACCAAAATAAAGTATTGGTTATTGGCAAAGATCCTATGTGAAATAAAATATTAGGCGCTAATGAAATATTTAAATCCATAAAACGTAAAAAACAATCAATTATCAATAATCAATAAATAATCAATTTTCAATGATCATTGAAAATTGATTATTTACCCTGTTAAATAATTTTGACCATCCTCAGTTTTTAACTTAGAAAACTGGGGATGGTCAAAATTCCTGCTCTGCAGGATTTAACAGGGTGAATTGAAACTTGATTATTGAGAATTGGAAATTTATGTTATTTTAATTGAATTTTATACAATTTTTTAGTTCTATTGTCAGTAAAATAAAGATTAACATTGTCTTTAGAAATTATCAAATTAGACATATTAAATTCTTGGTCAGGCACGGCGATTAATTTTTTAAACCCGGTTCTTATGTCAATTTTATATAATGTATCAGGAGTATTTTTGGCCAATTCAGTAAAAAGCCCCGCGCCTTGTTCTAAAGTTTTAGGCACAGCGCAATATAAGTCATTACTGTTTGCAAAAACGCATTTATCAGCCCATGTTTCTATTTTTAAACTTTTTCTATTAGATCCAATAGTGTCGCCCTGAGCATTTACTGTCCATAACATTGGCTTTAAATCATTGTCAGTTGAATAAACGCTATAAAGCATTTTATCTCCGCTTGGAGCCCACTTATATCTAAAATCCCGTCCTTCTATAATGGTTGATTTAAAATTTTCATCATGCAAGCCAACATAAAAAACTTCCTGTTGATTAAAGTCAACCCCTTTAGTATACATAGCAATACTTTGATTATTAGGAGACCATGAAGGATAAACTGTATCTGCGTTTTCACCTATAAATTCAATTGTTTTAGATTGTGAACCATCAGCATTTGAAATCGCAAGCCAGCGATTATTAGGATCAAGACCTATGCTTTTCATAACAATTTGCTTGCTGTTTGGCGCAAAATCAAAATCTTCCCAATGTTTTGGCAATGTAACTTGCTTATTGGTAGAAAAATCATAAACAATATTAGCTCCATCAGGATATTCTAAAATCGCTTTATTGCTGTCAGGAGACCATGTTATATTTTGGACATTGTGAAAAATTTTGTCATTTAAAGCAGTGGCTTTTCCATTTTCATCAATTCTGTAAAACATTCCATCTTGATCGCTGTAATATTGCAAGGAAGATCCGTCATTGCTTAATATTGGAAATAAACTTGATGTTTGACTAAGCTCGGTTGTTTGAGTTAAGCCACCTAAAGCTTTTGAATCTGGCTGTTTTGTTTTTTGCTGTTCTGATGGAAGCGGATATTGTTCATCAGGCGAAACAATTTGACCTGAACCTTCTTTTGCTGTTGGAAGCTCTCCTTGTGTCCCTGGTTTAATATCTGTTATTCCAGCAGGCTGTGTGGCTGATTTAAAAAATACAGCATAAATTATCCAGCCCAAAATAATCACAATTATTAAAAATCCGATTATTAAAAGTATTTTTTTATAATTTCTAAACATATTTTCTTTGAGTGACAAAACGTTCAAAAATGACAAAAAGGACACGTTTCGAAATTCACAGTAATTCCTAATAAGCCAAAAAGCTACAACCTAAAAAGCTATCGAATTATTGTTTCTTGTACTTTTTTAGCTCCAAATTCTATAATTTCTCTAATATTCTCTTGTCCATTGTTTACGCTATCAATCATTTCTCCTATAGCAAATTCAGCTGCGTTAGAATCAGTTCCTTTATACCAACTTTTAGCAGTCAATAATTGGCTGGCAAATATTTTTATATCCGCATCTTCAAGCTGTTCATTGATTAGAGCGCGCAAAGCTGTTGGCTTTTTAGTTTTTTCTAAATATGATTTTATTTGATCTGCTTCTGCCATGAATTGAAGAAAATCCCATGCTGCCTCAGTGTTTTTACTTTTTTTAGAAACAGTTTCAACCCAATAATTAGCAAAGTTAACAGCTTGAGAACTTCCTTCTATTTGTGGCAGTTTAGTGATAGAAAAATTTAATTTTGGCGCGCGCGCTTTTATGATTGGCAAATGATAAGAATATCCAAGCATTAAAGCTAGTCTTCCTTGAATAAACATATCCAATGAATTATCCAAATTATTATTCCAAGAATACACTTCTTTAGCAGGGTTTGCAAAATCAGTATAAAAACGCAAAGCTTCTACGCTTGGGCTGTATTTATTTTCATGAAAAGCAGACGGAATTTGATGAAATAATACTTTACCAGAATCATCCATCATTACAGCTCCGCTTTGCATCATTAGGACAGATAAAATATCGCTATATCTTTCTATGTTTTTGCTACCACCTAAATTAATCCCTGATTGAATAATTTTTTCTTCTGAATTTAGTTTTGTCAATTTTTTAACATGCTCTTGTAATTCTTTATTCCAATAAGTTGCCGGCTCTGTAATTCCTGCTTGATTTAACAAGTCTTTATTATAATACATTGCCAAAGTATCAACGCTTAATGGCAAGGCAACTATTTTATCTTCAAGTTTCTCTTCTTTTTTATTATATTCAGGCAAGACAACATCCTGATAAACAGCATCAATAAAAGTATCTTTTAATTCTTTTAATGTAATGCTTTTTTTTGTTCTTAATTCATAAAAGGTTTCTTTTTTTAATGTCCCTTTGACAACAGGAAATACCATAGACGTTTCAGCCGGCATTGGAGCTATTTTGCTTTGATATTTTTTTGTCCATGTATTATGAATGGAAAAAATATCAGGTCCTTTATCTTCAGCAAGAGCTTCTAATAAAGCATATTCATATTCATCATAACGAAGCTGGCGATAATTAATTGTAATAAAAGGGTGTTGAGCTTTATAATTTTTAATTATTTCATCAAAAGCGTCCTGACCGTCCCAAACCCGCCAATAATTTAAAACAATCGGTTGCATTGCTTGTTGTGTTTCTTTTTTTACTCTTTTACAGCCAAAACCAGAAGTAATGATTAAAGTGAAAAGTAATAAAATAATAATTAATTTATTTTTCATAAATTGCTAATTGAACATTGAAAATTGCTAATTGACTGCATCCCCATGTTCATATAAAGAAAGCAGTTGCGGTGAAACAATAATAACATTTTCCCATTTATAACCCAAACTTTCAAATACAATTCCTGACGCAAAAGAATGTTTTTGATTATTTGAAACTAAATAAACAGCAGGAGAATTTTGTGATTTTAATAGTTCGCCATTATCAAATAAAACTGGGCTTGTTTTTGTGTAATTTTTTAATTCCTCTTCAGAGACTTGAATAATTTTTTTATGTTTGAACTTTGTTGTTAAAAATACACGATCCAAAATTGGAGATTTAGTTCCTTCGTACACCCAATAAACTCCGCCTGTTACCTTGTCTTGCAATAAAGCGCCTGTTGGATAAGTTGAAGTTGCTGTAATAGGACTGCTTTCCTGATATTGGTTAATATCCTCCCAGCTGGCGTTCATTACTTCTTCAGGATTAAATCCAATTTTACGAAATGCTTCATTATCAGCAAAACCTCGTCGCTTGTCATCAACTAATAAATACATATTGCCTTTTGGCGATCTAATTATGGAATAATTTGGAAATTTAATCGGAGCTCCTTTTTCATATGCGTCTAAATCAGATTTGCTGACTAAAATTATTTTACTTTCATCAAATCTTGAAGTTAAAGCGCTTTTTGTTAAAAATGGATGTTTTTTACCGTTTTGCAATAGCCATACTCCTCCTTCTCCTGCAACTTGTAATAAAGAGCCGTCAGAATATGTTTTTGTAAAATATCTTTGCCATATTTTATAAAAATTATAGTTTCCATTATAAACATGCGGGGTGTAATTATAAAGCGCTGCGGTTGCTTGATTGACAGGCGTGACAATAGTAGTTTCTTTTTTAGTGCTTGAATAAGGATTTGTAAAAGTGTAAGTTTGTCCGGCTTTATATGTATATAAATGCGGATTATCCATATAATCACGGAACTGTAAAGACGCGCTATTAACCTGTTTCCAAAAACCTTTCCATCTCGGATTGCACGAATTTCCATCAGGACAGCCATAGCCAGTTGCCCAATCTAAACTGCTTTGTTTTGGAGAAGAGCCTTCAATTAAGCTTTGTTCTTTTTGCAACAGCACTATTAATAATTTTGGGCTTACTTTATTTGTTATTGCCCTGTCATACAAAATTATTGGAGCTGTCATTATTTTGCCATCAGGATCTGGGCATGAATAATTTAATAAATAACTATTTTTGTTGTTCAACAAATTTTTAATCTGCTGTAAATCCATTGACTTCCAGTCAAATACATCAGAATCACTAATTATATAGTTAGGATTAAAACCTTCTTCTGCGCACACTGAAAATGTTGGCAGTAAATAAAAAATAAAAAAACAAATTATAAT
>JAHJJO010000109.1 GCA_018822835.1 Patescibacteria group bacterium | reverse complement strand
CGTTTTCAATAACAGCCACGCAAGAAGCGCAATGCATTCCTTGAATTTTTAAAATCGTTTTTTTCATAACAAGTTGTGTTAAAATTTTCTGAATTATTATTTATTTTCGTTTTCTATCCCTATTTTTAATATACCTATTTATTGCTTCTTTGGAAGTAAGCCAAACTCTTCCTTCTTTATGCGCTTCCAATTTTCCTTGTCTAATTAACAGGTTCAAATATTTTGCTGAATATGGTGTGTGATCGGCTAATTTAGATAAAATGAAATATTGTTCTCGTTTTTTTGTTATTGGCGTAAGTATTTTAGAATACAAATTAAGTGATCTTTCTACTGCTTGCGCGATAAAGCGCGTTAATGGTTGATAATTTTGTTTATCAGCTTGATCTAAAACATTATAATATTTTTTACGGTCATTTTTAAGAATAATGACCAAAGGAAAACCATTTTGCATTAAAATTAAATTCATCATTATTCTTGAAGTCCTGCCATTGCCGTCAAAAAACGGATGAATATGAACAAGCTTATGATGAAGCAATGCGGATAATTCTATAATATGCAGTTTGTTTTTGTTTTCTTTTATCCAACCCACAAGTTCTCGCATTTTTTGCGGCACATCAAAAACATCAAATAAAATATGGTCTGAACCGCCAATAATAACATTAGAATTTCTGTAAACACCCGCCCACTCTTTGTCGGTTTCTTGCATAATGAGTTGGTGCAGGGTTCTAATCAAATGTTCTGAAATTGTATGGCGCTTGCCTTTTTCCACTAAATCATATAAATACTGCAAAGCAAAATGATGGTCCTTTGCTTCCAAATGGTCTTTTAGCGGTTTTCCTTTGACTGTGATTCCTTCATTAATAATTAAAAAAGTTTCTTTAAGGGTTAAGCTGTTGCCCTCAATAGCGTTTGAGTTATAAGTCATTTCAATTCGCAATTGTTCTTGTAATTTTGTAACAGCTGACTTTGGCAATGGTTGCAAAGAATTTAATTTTTTCAATTTTTCTTCCAGCCGTTTAGCTATTTTTGTTTCTAAATATTTCATAAAAATATGCTTAATATGGTTTAACTTGTATTTTACAGTATACCATATTAAGAAAAATGCACTTAAATTTTTAAAATAGTTTTTTTATAACAAGTTGTGTTACGTAGCATGCTACGTAATAATAAATAAATATTACCTCCCTTTTATCCTTGAACAACCGCAACTTGATTGTCCGCAACCGCCGCCACAGGAACCGCCTCCACCGCATATTGATTCTTGTTGCGGCTCAACTTTTTGTAATTCTAATTTTTGCTGATTCGCGCTCACATCGCCTTCACTAACAACAAATTTTCCCCAAACCATTTGCATCCAACAGGAAAATTTAATATCTCCCAATGTATCTGGTGTAAATTCTATAATATTTTCTCCGTATTCTAATTTTTTTTTAATATTATATTTTGGCAAAATAATTTCATCCGTGCATCCTGACATTTGCTTAACATTAATAATCCAGCGAACAGGAATTTCTTTTTTTATAAATAAAACATTTGGCGAATAACCGCGATATGTTAAATCCATTTTAACAACTTGATATTCTTCCACATCGCCTTTAACAACATATTCAGTTTGGCTCACTGACTCGCTTGGAATAAATTCCCTAAATCCGTGACCAAAATTAATTAACCCGCGATTAACCATAAATAAGCCTAAAATTATTACAACAACTCCTGAAAATTTCATTACTTGTTTTATTCTATCTTGGCTTATCATTGAAATAAAATGCCCAAAACCAAACATTAAAGGAACCGTGCCAGCCGCGTAAATTCCCATTGATAATGCTCCAGACATAACGCTTCCAGAAGCTAAAGCGTAAAGCTGCATTGCCTGCAATGGTCCGCATGGCATAAAGCCGTTGAGTAGTCCAATAATAAACGGACCTTTTGGCTTTTTAGTATGTTTCTGGTTATACAAAAATCTTGCGATAAAAGAGGGGGTACGCAGTTTAATTTTTTCAAGCCATCTAAAATGCGTAATCAAAGATAAGCCCATTAAAACCATAAAACCGCCTGCGATCAAAGTAATAGTGCCTGTAAAAGTAGGATTAATTCCAAAAAATGAGCCAATTCCGCCTAAAATTCCGCCAATAATAGAATAAGAAATTATTCGACCTAAATTATATTGAATGTGTGGAGAGGAAGAACATGTTTTTTTGTCTTTATTAACAGAACAATGTCTTGCAGTATATGTTACAACAAGCCCGCCACACATTCCAACACAATGAAAACTTGAGAGAATACCAATCAACAAAATAAGCCAATATCCAACTTTTTCTTCATTTAATCTACTGAGCAATTCAAGCGCCCCCAAATAATTTATCAGCCAATAACCGATAACAAACAAAACCAATAAGATTCCGGCAACAATAAATTGTTTGGAAATTCGTTTTTTAGATTTTTTTTCTGGCTCTATTTTTTCTACAACTTTATAATTCAGCTTTTCAATTTTTTCAAAAATTTTCTTTTGTGAAATTTTATGGTCATCAAATTCTATCTGACAATTTCCAGTTTGGTGATCCACATCAATATCTTTTACTCCTTCCAAAACATCAATATCTGTTTCAATTAAAGTCTTGCAACTTTTGCAATGAATGCCATTGATTTTTATTTTTATTTTTTTAAGCATTGTTTTTATTTATTAGACAATT
>JAHJJO010000108.1 GCA_018822835.1 Patescibacteria group bacterium | reverse complement strand
TTATGTTAAATAACGATGAAAATAATTTTGCTTTCATAGACGGGCAGAATTTATATATGGGGACAAGGTCGGAAAATCCATCATGGACGGTTGATCTTACAAAATTTAAAAAATATTTATCTAAAAAATATTGCGTGCAAAAAGCATATTATTTTTTGGGATATGTGGATGAATCTTATCAAAATTTATATAATAATATACAAGAAGCGGGATTTATTATGGTTTTTAAAAAGCATAAATTAGTTATGCTTGGAAAAAAGAAGGGAAATGTTGATTCTGATATTATTTTTGAAGTTATGAAAAAGCTATACAAAAAAGAACCATTTGATAAAATAGTTCTTGTTTCAGGGGACGGCGATTATAAGATGCTAGTAGATTTTTTAATTGAGGAAAAAAGATTTAAAAAAATACTTTTTCCAAATAAACAATTTGCATCTTCATTGTATAAAAAATTATCTAATATGTATTATGATTATTTAGGAAATAATAGTTTGAAGGCAAAAATAAAAAAAGGGTCACCTTAGGTAGTTAACCGTTCGGATTCCCTTTGTCTTAATATTTAAAGTATATAGCATTAATTATAAAAAGTCAAAGGGATAAATAATTAAAATTTAAAAATTATATCAGAAAAGAAAAATTTATTACAGAGTAGGATCTGATGTCATCTTTATGAGTAAAATACAACTATAGTCAAATATTTTAATATTTTTATTGCTTTAATGATAGCTGAACCAGGGAAAATGAAAATAGCAAAAGGAGGAGGAAAAGAGTCAGTTAAAACAGGCAAAAGCAGAAGTCCTGACGGACAATATGAAAATTTGGATTTATCAAATGTGAAATTTATTCACAAATTAAGCAAACCGACAAAAGAGGAGGAAGAAATTATGGAGAGAATAAGGAGTTCAACAGCCCGTTCAAATATCATCACATAGTGTTTTTACACAGGAACCACTTAGTTTTTATACAGATTATGTTATGCGTTCCACGCTATGCGTTATGCGAGTATGGATTATCTTAAAATCGGAAAAGCCACTGATTTAACTGGCAAAAATAGAAAATTATACAGATTATTAGAAATATTAGTTGGCTTTTTATCATGGAGCACTTTAATTGGACTTTTAATTTTATCTTATTTAAATCCAATTTGGGCATCTTATTTTATTATTGCTTTTGATATCTATTGGCTTTTACTAATTACTTATTTAACATTGCATTTATTATCTTGTTATAAAAAGTTACAAAAAAATTTAAAGATAGATTGGATGGAAAAATGTAAAAATTTAAAACAAGGAAATGTTGACGCAAAAAAATGCCTGCTAAAATATGACATTAAATGGAATAATATTATTCATTTAGTAATTTTTCCAACCTATAATGAAAGTTTAGAAATTATACAATCAAGTTTTAACGCATTGGTAAATAGCAATTGGCCTGCAGAAAAAATGATTGTTGTTTTGGCTATTGAGGAAAGAGCTGGTGAAGAAGCAAAAATAAAATCTGAAATAATAAAAAAAAAATTTGCGCATAGGTTTAAAAATTTTTTAATAACAATTCATCCGGCGAATATTGACGGAGAATTGCAGGGTAAGGGCGCGAACCAAGCATGGGCAGGCAGAGCTGTAAAAGAAAAAATAATTGATCAACAAAATTTGGATTATAATAAAATTTTAGTTAGTATTTTTGATATTGATACAATTATTTATAAAGATTATTTTTTTTGTTTAACATATAAATTTTTAACAGTTAACAATCCTTATCAAGCAAGTTACCAGCCGATACCTGTTTATCATAACAATATTTGGCAAGCTCCATTTTTCGCCAGAGTAGCCGCTTATTCCAATACTTTTTGGCAGATGATGATGCAAATTAGACAAGAAAAATTAGTGACATATTCATCGCATTCAATGACTTTTAGGGCTTTAGTTGATGTTGATTTTTGGTCAGTAAATATGGTTAGCGAAGATTCAAGAATTTTTTGGCATTGTTTTTGTTATTATAATGGCGAATACCGCGTAGAGCCATTGCATTTTCCTGTTTCAATGGACGCCACAATGGATAAAAATTTTTGGAAAACAATAAAAAGTTTATACAAACAACAGAGGCGATGGGGATGGGGAGTAGAAAATGTTCCTTATTTAATGTTTAATGTCATAAAAAAATGGAAAAAAATTCCTAAGAGCAAGAGTATAAGTCGAATTTTTGTGCAAGTTCATGGTTTTCATTCATGGGCAACGAACGCTTTGATTGTTGGAGTGATTGGTTGGATGCCTATTTTATTGGGTGGAAATCATTTTAACAGCACAGTGCTATCAGGAAATTTACCTGTATTAACTCGCATATTAATGACATTGGCTATGGTTGGATTGATTGTTTCCGCGATAATATCAACATTACTTATACCAAAACATCCTACAAATTGGCGTCCAATAAACAGTATTGTTATAATTTTACAATGGTTGGTGCTTCCAATTAGCATTATTATTTTTGGAGCATTTCCAGCTTTAGAAGCTCAAACAAGATTAATGTTTGGAAAATATATGGATTTTTGGGTCACGTCTAAACATAGAGTGTAAGAGGTTTTGAATTACAAAACGTTCAAAAATAACAAAATGTTCCTTTTTGTCATTCCGATCCGCCGAATCGGCGAAGAGGAATCCCTTAGATTATTAGCTACTAAAAAATTTAAGGGATCCCTCTCCGCCGCGACGGATCGGGATGACAAAAAGAAGCGTTTCGTAAATTCACGGTAAGAGAAGACTAAGCCTTGAAAATTAAAATTTTACTGTTATAATGAACAAAACAATAGAAAATAATTTTTAATTTTGTAA
>JAHJJO010000012.1 GCA_018822835.1 Patescibacteria group bacterium | reverse complement strand
TTTTCATTGTTGTTATTAAATATTCCCTCCAAAATTATTTAATAACATTATTAATTAAACAATGAAGTATTATGACACAAATTGTTAAGGTAGGACATTTCTACTTGGCTACACTAGGACATTATCATGTGGCTGCGACAAACAAATAATGGCGCAAAAAATACAAGGCATGGGAGGATTACCAAAATTCTAGATTACAATAATCAAAATACAAATTCCAAGATACAAATAAATTCCAAAAATCAATAACAATAATCAAACATTTAATTAAATATTTTAATTGTTTGGTGATTGAAATTTGATAATTGAATATTATTTGTAACTTGATATTTGATTATTGAGATTTTTTTTATATGTCACAAGAAGTAATTATAGTTTCTTTAGGAGGGTCTATTATTATACCTGGAAAAATTGATTTTAATTTTTTAAAAAAATTTAGAGTGTTAATTTTAAAATATCTTAAACAAGGCAAGAAATTTTTTATTGTTACTGGAGGAGGAAGCACTGCAAGGCATTATCAACAATCTGCCTCTAAAGTTATTTCCTTAACCAAAAACGATCTTGATTGGCTAGGCATCCATGGAACAAAAATTAACGCGCATCTTTTACGAACAATTTTTAGGCAGCAAGCTTATCCTAAAATTATTACTAATCCAACAAAAGCAAAAACAAACATTAAAACACCAATTGTTATTGCAAGCGGTTGGAAACCGGGTTGGTCAACGGATTTTGTTGCTGTAAAATTAGCACAAACCTACAAAGCAAAAACAATTTTAAATTTAAGCAATATTTCTTTTGTTTGCGATAAAGATCCAAAAAAATTCAAAGACGCCAAGCCAATAAAAAAAATTAATTGGCAGAATTTTAGAAAATTAGTTGGGAATAAATGGGATCCTGGCTTGAATTTACCATTTGATCCAATTGCTTCAATGCTTGCTGAAAAATTAAATTTAACAGTAGTTATACTTAAAGGAACGGATATCAAAAATTTAGATAGTTTTTTAAATAACAAAATTTTTAAAGGAACAGTTATTACGAATCAATTATCAATTATCAATTAACAATTACGAATTATTAATCACAAATTTTTACGAATTAATTATTCGTCAATTCGTAAAAATTCGCAATTTATTCGTATTAATTCGTGATTATAAGGCCGCGGTGGCGGAACCGGTAGACGCGTTGGACTTAAAATCCAATGATAGTAATATCGTGGGAGTTCAAGTCTCCCCCGCGGCACAATTTCGGATGTCAGATGTCAGATTTCGGATATCAGATTATTCGCATAAAATCTAAATCTGATATCCGAAATCTGACATCTGACATCCGAAATGCGGGTATCGTATAATGGCTATTATATTACCTTGCCAAGGTAGAGATACGGGTTCGATTCCCGTTACCCGCTCCAGAATTTGACTTTCTGATTTTTGACCAGCCATTTCGTGGGCGGCGCACAGCGCCGCCCATTGATTTTGGGGGTTTCCGCGCGCTTCGCGCGCGGCCAAGCGGAGGTTCGAGCCGAACACTTGTTCGGCAGCAACCTTTTTATTAAAAAGGTTGCTATCCCTTGCGATTTTTTCAAGATTTGAAGCGACTTTTATCCAGTTTTCCATCGGTTCGAGCCAATCATTTTGCTTTTGTTCAAGTTTGATGTTTTGTTCTTCCAGCGACTTTTTTTCACTTAACAACTTTGCTTTTTCTACGCGATATATTTCTCGGTCTATGTCCTGCTCTAAATAGCCGTCGAGAAGTCGCTGGAGCTTTGTTTGTATAACTTTGATTTTTTCTTGCGATCCTTGGACAAAAGCAGAAACGGATTTGGCGGATTGTGTTTTATCTTTTTCCAGCCGGATTTGTAGTTTTTTCGCCCAATCCGGTCGCAAAGAAACTTTTTGAAGCAGAGAGGAAATTTGTTTGTCTAAAACCTCTTGGCGAATACAGGATTCGCCACACTTAAAATCTTTTCGTTTTTTGGTGCAATTGTAATAAGTATAATAATGCTTGTTGCCGTTTTTTTGTTTCTTAATCCTGTATTCGCCAGTAATCATCATTCCGCAAGTACCGCAACGCAATAATCCACGGAAAACTTGCGGTTCTATGGCGGTTTTATGGCGTGGCCTTCCTCTCTGCTTCAAAACTTCCTGAACTTTATCAAAAAGTTTCTTTGCGATGATCGGCTCGTACTTGCCTTCGTGTATTTCTCCGGCATAGCGGAATAATCCGCAATAAAACGGATTTGAAAGGATAAAAGTCGTTCTTGTGATGTGGATTTTCTTTCCACTTTTTGAAACGATTTTGTTTTGCGCCAAAAAGTCGGAAACATCTTCCAGCCGATGATTGCCCTCGGCGTATAACTCAAACGCTTGGCGAATAATTGGAGCGCGTTTTTTGTCCACTACAACAGTTTTAACGCGCGAATCATTAAGATAACCAACTGGAGCAAGCGATGGATATTCACCCCTCCTCACTTTTTGGCGCAGACCCCGCTTCGTGTTTTCGGAGAGAGAATCCACATAGTATTTGCTTTGCCCAAATGCGATATTCAACATAAATTTTCCTTGCGGTGTTGGCTCAAACCAAAACTGCGGGAACTTCAACGCCGCAATGCGCCCGCAATCAATGAGATAGATTATCTGTCCGCCGTCTACAGAATTGCGCGCCAATCGGTCGGGGTGCCAAGCCAAAATTCCGTCCGCCTCGTTCTTTTCAATTCGTTTTATCATTTCGCCAAATATCGGGCGGCCCGGAATTTTGGCTGATTGTTTTTCAACAAAAGTATCAACAATGTTGAGATTGTTTTGTTTAGCAAAGGCGCGCAATTCTGTGATTTGGGCTTCAATGCTCAAAACTTGTTTATCCTCAACATCGGTTGATTTGCGGGCGTATAAAAAGAATTTTTGTGATGGATTATTGTTCATAAATTTTGTAAATTATTAAAACTTAAATGGCCGCCCTTGGTGCGCTCAACTCGATTGCTCAAGCTGAATCCAAAGACGGCCATTAAAATAAGCAATCGAATCGTTGAGCGCAATTACATTATAGCAAAAATTCTTTTTTGGGCAAAGCAAATTAGAAAAATCGCAAGGGATTTCTAACCTCTGCTTGGC
>JAHJJO010000107.1 GCA_018822835.1 Patescibacteria group bacterium | reverse complement strand
CCACAGGATTTAACAGGGTTCACCCCGTTAAATAATTTTGTCTCTGACAAAATTCCTGTTCCACAGGATTTAACAGGGTGAATTGATCATTGAAAATTAATCATTGATAATTTTTATATTACTATGTTAAATAATCAAAAAATAGTTTTTTCAGGAATACAGCCAAGCGGAAATTTGCACATTGGCAATTATATTGGGGCGATTTCGCAATGGATAGAAATGCAAAAAAAATATAATTGTATATTTTGTATTGTTGACTACCATGCTATTACAGTTAAACAAGACCCTGCGATTTTAAGCAAAAAAATAATTGAAATAGCTAAAATTTATATAGCCAGCGGAATTGATACGCAAAAATCTTTTATTTTTAAACAATCTGACATTAGCGAGCATGCAGAGCTTGCATGGATTTTAAATTGCGCAAGCGCCAGAATTAATGATTTAAATAAAATGACGCAATTTAAAGATAAGGCAGGGCAAAATAATGTGAGCGTAGGGCTGTATGATTATCCAGTGCTTATGGCGGCTGATATTTTATTGCATGAAACTGACTTTGTTCCTGTTGGAGATGATCAAGTTCAGCATGTTGAACTTTGCCGAGTATTAGCTAAAAGATTTAATAATCAATTTGGACAAACATTTAAAATTCCGGAGTTAATTATAAAAAAATATGGCGCGCGTATTATGGGGTTGGATAATCCAAATATAAAAATGAGCAAAAGCGCTATTAGTCCTGCTAATTATATTGCAATGACTGACAAGCCGGAAATGGCTGTTAAAAAAATTATGCGCGCTGTTACTGATTCGGGCAATGAAATTAAATTTGATAAAATTAACAAGCCAGCGATTTCTAATTTATTGGTTATTTATTCTTTATTATCCAATCAATCTATTGAGCATTTGGAAAAAATATACATTAATAAAAATTATAGTGATTTTAAAAAAGATTTAGCTAATGTGGTGAGTGAATTTTTAAAACAATTTCAGAAGAAATATAACAATATTTCAGACAAAGAAGTGGAAAATATTTTAGAAAAATCAGCTAAGGCGCTAAAACCAAAGACCGATGTTGTGTTAAAAAAAGTTAAAGAAAAAATTGGGGTTAGTCTATAAAGTCGAAAGTCAAAAGTCCATAAAGTTTAGTTATTATAAGGCTACAAACAAAAAATAAAGTGCTTTATAGTGCTATAGAGTGTACTATTTATGTCTTGTCTTTTTTGTAAAATAATAAATAAAGAAGTTTCAAGTTATAAAGTTTATAAAGATAATAATGTTTTTGCTTTTTTAGATATTGCGCCTATTAGCCATGGGCATACTTTAGTTGTTCCTAAAAAGCATTATGCTAATCTTGAAGAAATTCCTGAAGATGAATTATGTAAATTAATTGTTGCTGTTAAAAAGGTAGGCGGAATATTAAAAAAGAATTTAGACGTTCAAGGATATAATGTTGGTATTAATAATGACCCTGTTGCTGGTCAAGTAATTTCTCATATTCATTTTCATATTATTCCAAGAAAACAAGGAGATGGTTTGCGGCATTGGCCGGAAGGAAAATATAAGAAGGGAGAAGCAGAAAAAATATTAAAACGCATAACGCATAACATTAATTAATTAATGTTACGTGTTACGTGTTACGTGTTTTATGATCTTAACTATTATTATATTTCTTTTAGTTCTATCTGTTTTAGTATTTGTACATGAATTAGGGCATTTTTGGACAGCTCGTAAATTAGGCGTTAAAGCTGAAGAATTTGGCTTTGGATTTCCTCCGCGTTTAGCAGGCATCTATAAAAATAAAGAAGGCAAATGGAAATGTGTTAAAGGCGGCAAAGATGTTAAAGACGCATTGGATACTGTTTATTCAATAAATTGGATACCTTTAGGAGGATTTGTTAAAATTAAAGGGCAAGATGGGGAATGCAAAGATGATCATGACAGTTTTGCTAATCATCCAATTTGGCAAAGATTTTTGATTTTATTCGCAGGAGTTGGAATGAATTTTATTTTAGCTGGTTTTTTATTTTCCATTGGCTTTATGATTGGCTTTCCTCAATCATCGGATAATTTAAATCCTAAAGCTCAAATTAGCGAACAAAAAATTCAGATTATGCAAGTTATGCCTGATTCGCCTGCGGATTCAGCAGGACTGCAGAGAGGGGATATTATAATTGATATTAATGAGAAAAAATTTAGCAATGAACAAGAATTAAAAGATTTTGTTAATATTCGAGCAGGAGAGGAATTAAATTATAATATTAAACGTTTAAATACTGAGATGACTGTGAAAATCATTCCTGAAATCAGGGAAGAAACAGGCGTTGGTGGAATTGGCGTGTCAATGTTCAGTTCAGTATTAGTAAAATATCCATGGCACATTGCTATTTGGGAAGGAATCAAAACAACTATATTTTTAACATGGGCTATAACTATTGCTATATTTGATTTGTTTAAAAATTTAATCACAGGACATGGTTTGGGCGCTGACATTGCAGGGCCTGTTGGAATTGCCGCTTTAACAGGGCAGGTCGCTCGCATGGGTTTTATTTATTTACTGCAATTTTCAGCCATGCTCTCTATTAATTTAGCAATTCTTAATTTTTTACCATTTCCAGCATTGGATGGTGGCCGCGTATTATTTTTAATTATTGAAAAAATTAAAGGAGCGCCTGTTAAGCAGGAATTAGAATCTATTTGTCATTATATTGGCTTTACTTTATTAATGCTATTAGTTTTAGTTGTAACTTTTAAGGATATATTTAAATATAAAAATCATTTCAAAATTTTATTGGAAAAAATAGTAGGTTAAAAATATGATAATTTTAGGCATTGAAACAAGTTGTGACGAAACATCTGCCTCAATAGTACAGCGCAGATATGGAAAAATTAAAATTTTATCAAACATAATTTTTTCACAGATAAATATACATAAAAAATACGGCGGAGTTGTTCCTGAAATAGCTGGCAGAGAACATGTTTTAAATATATTGCCTGTTATAGATCAAGCCTTGATTAAAGCGAAAATCAAACTTAAGCAAATAGACGCTATTGCTGTAACAAACAAGCCAGGATTAATAACTTCTTTAATTGTTGGTGTAGAAACAGCAAAAGTTTTATCGTATGGATTGTCTATTCCTCTTATTAAAATTAATCATATTGAAGGACATATTTATGCTAATTGGCTATCGCCAATTAGCAAAATTTCCAATTTCCAATTTCCAATTTCCAAAAAAAAATCAAACATATTTCCCGCTTTAATTTTGACAGTTTCTGGAGGCCATACTATGTTAATTTTAATGAAAGATCATGGCAAATATCAAATTATTGGAAACACAGTTGATGATGCTACAGGAGAAGCATTTGATAAAGCAGCTAAGATGATGGGGCTTTCTTATCCTGGAGGTCCTGCTGTAGCGGCTGAAGCCGCAAAATTTGATCAAAAAGAAAAACGTTACGCGTTATGCGTTCCATGTTATGCGAGTTTGCCTCGCCCAATGATTAACTCACAGAATTATAATTTTTCATTTTCAGGCCTAAAAACAGCCCTATTGTACGCATTAAAAAAAGATAAAAATTACAAAAAGAAAATACCTGAATATTGTTATGAATTTCAACAAGCAATTATTGATGTTTTAATTAGCAAAACAATAAAAGCGGCTTTAGAATTTAAAGTTAATGCAATAATGTTAACTGGAGGAGTTTCAGCAAATAAAGCTTTGCGTGAACAAATAAAAAAAGCCGTGGCATCTAAAGCGCCTGACTTAAAATTAAAAATTACTAATCTGTCATATTGCGGTGATAATGCTGCAATGATTGCGATGGCAGGTTATTATCACGCGCTTAAAAAGGATTTTATAAAATGGGATAAAATTCGCGCTGATTGCAGTGTGAATATTTAGTGTTTTTATAAGCCATCAAATTCTTGGAAATAATATTGGCGAGTCTTGCGTTGTAGTAAAGACCGTTTTTTTTTCTGTCTTTATTACATCTTTTAATTTTTTTTTCATTTCTTCACCACAATCCAAGCCTAAGCTTTTATAAATTTTTTCAGCTGTTTCAGGCATAAACGGCCAAACCATCAAAGTAATATGCCTTAAATGCTCTAAAATATTGCATAACACCTCACTAATTTTATTATTTTTATTTTTTATTAACTCCCAAGGCTTTTCAACCGTAATGTAATTATCAACATATTTAATTTGTTTATTTATTAGTTTAATAACTTCATCTAATTTAATCTGGTTAAATTGTTTTTCATATTCTGTCCATGATTTTTGAATG
>JAHJJO010000106.1 GCA_018822835.1 Patescibacteria group bacterium | reverse complement strand
TTTATTATTTTCTTGATATATTTTAGTTTTGCTTGGTTGATGAATTTCAGCGTTGACTTCTTCTGCAAGCAAAGGATCTTTTGTCCAATTAACATCGGGGTTTTCAAAATATTTATCATCAGGCTTTTCAAAACCGCGCGCTTCTAAAAGTTCGCTTCCCTCTGGCACATAAATCCTCATCCAATCAATATTCCTGACCCCATAAAAATATTGCCCTTTTATTCCAGTATGAAATCTTTTGATTGTTACAGAATTTATCACAGAACCATCAGGCATAATTTCAGAACTATGCTCAATAATTTCTTTAACAACTTTGTCAGTCTTTGCGCCGCCAATATTAGTATTAATCACTGAGAGATAATCTAAATTTGTATTTTTTATTTTTCCATCCCACCCTCTTTGCTCAACCTCTGTTTGTAAATTTGCATCAGTAAAATAAAGCAAAATATGTTTTTCTAATAAACTTTGTTCTGTTAATTCTAAAAGTTTAATTAATGTATTTTTGTTGAAATGTTTGGGAAATTCATCAATAATTTTATTCATTAAATCTCCTATGATTTTTTTCGGCTTGCCGTCAATAGATTCAAATTCATGTCCGCTTTCAAGAGGCAGATTTTGGCGTTCAACTATTCCCTGAACAGTAACCCAAAAATTATTATCATCAATTATTACTCCATAATTTTCTGTCATATCAACAGGACCTATAATGGAAAGCAGTTTTTCAAAAACAGTTGGCGTGAAACTAATAACTCCATCAATTTTTGAATTATTGCTTTTTTCATAAAATTCTTTTAATTTTACAGCTGAAGTCGGCCAATCAGGCCACCAATTTGCGTCCCAAAAATGCCATAACGGACTGATTAGTTGTAATGGCTCAGGAGCTGTTATTAATTCTGATAATTCATTTTTAACATCATAACCTCCGTCTTCAGGAACTTTAATATCTTTAATTTTACCTCCATGGAAATCAATAGTTGCAAAACTTCCAATAAAACCGCCTGTTGCTCTTAGTTCAGTATTATTTTGAAAAATTAATAAATAACGTTTATCCTCATCTATGCCTAAAAATATTTTTAATTTATTTGCAATTTTAACTAATTCTTTTGTTAGTTTTGTTATATTATTTGTCTGCTGTTTTAATAATATAAATTGATTTTTATATTCATCAGGCACAATCGCGCTATCAATGTTGGCTAACTGTAAATTTAGATCTTCAGCATTTTTTATTGCTTGGCTTGCGTAATTAATAAAATTATCTAATTTATCTAAATTGTTTTTTTGTTCCAACAAACCAGGTTTTATTTTCAACAAATTACTAAACGCTAAACTCAAATTATGCCCCAAACTTGCCGCTGATTCTCCTACTTGTAAAATATCTTTTCCAACACCTGCCAACCGAGCTTTTTTATTGGGAATAATTTTTGTTAAAGTAAAAATTATATCATCAACGCTTTCTAATTCTTGACGTGCTTTTAAAAAATTACTGCTAATTTCTGCAAAATCATTTCCAGCTTGATCAAAGTCCATTTCTCCTGCTGACTGAGCTGCAAATAGCAAATTTTTAAAGCCCACTTTTGAAATGTTAGATATTTTTGCGCTTAATTTATTTATATCTAAAGATTGATAGTAAGTAAATGCTTTAAATGGAATAATTAAAATAAATAAAATCAAAGCAAAACATAAAGCGTCAAATATTGGACGCGGAATATTAAATGTTGAACATGTTTTAAAATTAATAGAGTTTATTTTAGAAACAAAGCATTGTTTTTTTGTTATATAGCAATTTTTTTTAATCCTGCTTTTTACGCGCTGAAATGCTTTTCTAATGGCATGTTGTCGGGAGTGTCGGGAGTGCGACTCCCGACAACATTGATTTTGAAAAATATATTTTTTAATATCTGTATAATGTTTTTTATAATATTATTTGAATGCGCGAATAATATTGCCAGCGTTTAACATAGCAATTCTTCTATGGGAAATATTGGCAAGTTGAAAAAAATATTTCTTAAATATTTGCGCGATATTTCTTAAATATTTGCATAGTGTTATTTGTTTATTTGTTTTTTGTTTTTGATTAACTTGCTCTTTTAAATTAAGCACAAAGCAAGACGGCTTTTTATTTTGAGCAGACAATGAAATTTGAAGTTTATGTTTTTTGCTTTTTCTTAACATTTTTATACTCACTAACGATACGTAATAGAATAATTAATTTATATAATTTTAATTTGCAAAATTATAATCCGAATATTGCAAATGAATATCCAAATACTGCGAATTCGAATTAATTTGTAGTATTCGGATACATTTGTAGATTCGAATTATATTTTTATGAAAATTTAAAATTCATTGTTAAACAACCGACTCCAAATAATTTTTCATAAGAAAGAAGTTGAGGCTCGTATTCAATATTATTTAAAACACCGAGAAGCATAATAATAGATTTAAGTCCACATTCGCAAGACTTTTTTATTAATTCAGGATTTATGTTAAAAATATTTTGTATATTTTTGTTTTTTAAACACTCAATTATTTTTTGGTCAAATTTGGCGGACTTAGCAAAATATTTAACTGAAAAATCTTCAGCGGCCTGATGAGACAAATCGCTTGAAGCAATAATTGCTATTCTTTTTTCTGAAATTAATAATTCTTGTTTAAGAAATTGACCAAATTTAAAATGCGACTCTAAATCAAGATTAGAATAATGTATAGGAATAATTTTTATGTTTGGTAAATTTTTAACTAACAAATACAAAGGCACTCCGCTCCCATAATCTAAATTCTGTTCATTAATTAATTGTAAAGGATTTTCTGATTCTAATGTTTCTTTTATTTGACAACCTAATCCAATGTCTCCGGCAATAGATAATTTACTTGACAAATCTCCAAAGTTTTTAAAATGAATTTGAAATTTCGAGGCTAAATTAATAGTAAAAACATTATTTTGAACTGCTCCATGAGAAGAAAAAATAATTATTGTTTCTGTTTTACTGGTATACAAATTTTGCTCCAGTTCTTTGTAAGCATCTTGAGTATTTTTAGTTTGATTTAAATTTTTTTTGCCAATTGAAGGAATTAGAATTGGCAAATGAGGCGTAATTGCCGAAAAAACAATAGACATATTATCAATTATCAAATATATTAAGTCAAGTTTTTTTGGAATATGGTAAAAAAATTTAAGGTAATTCTGTTTGTTAATGCAAATTATTTTACAATGTGAATAGCATGATGTAAGTATCATCTTTTTCTTTTTCGCTCGTTA
>JAHJJO010000105.1 GCA_018822835.1 Patescibacteria group bacterium | reverse complement strand
TAACGAGCGAAAAAGAAAAAGATGATACTTACATCATGCTATTCACATTGTAAAATAATTTGCATTAACAAACAGAATTACCTTAAATTTTTTTACCATATTCCAAAAAAACTTGACTTAATATATTTGATAATTGATAATTGATAATTGAATAAATTTATGGCTGTAAGAATTACAGGGGTAACAATTCCAAATGATAAAAGAATTGAAGTTTCATTAACTTATATTTTTGGTATTGGCTTATCAACCGCAAAAAAAATATTAAAACAAACAAAAATTAATCCAGATACAAGAGTAAAAGATTTGTCAGAAGATGATGTAAATAAATTAAGAAATATTATAGAAGGAGAGTATAAAACTGAAGGAGATTTAAGAAGAGAAATTATTGGAAATATTAAAAGATTAAAAGAAATTAATAGTTATAGAGGATTGAGGCATATTAAAAATTTGCCAGTTAGAGGTCAAAGAACTAAAACAAATAGTAGGACAGTAAGAGGAAATGTTAGAAGAACAACGGCTTCAGGTCGCAAGCCGTCAGCGCAGAAAACGTAAAGCGCGCAACGCATAACGCACAACGCATAACGCATAACGCATTAACATTATGAGCAAATATAATCAAGACAACAAGACAACAGAAAAAAAAATAGATAAAAAAAAAGAAGAAAAAAAACAAGAAGCAGATAAAAAATCTGACGATTTAATGCAGAAAAAAAAAGAGGTTAAAAAAGAAAAAACTGGTTTCGTTGGAGTCTCTCAGCAGAGGACTCCAATGCATAAAAGCACTAATCCATCAACGGGAGAGTTTGACGAAGCCAAAGAAAAGAATGGATTAAAGAACAAATTAAAAGAAATAAAAGTTGAAAAACCAGTTGAAAGACAAAAAAAGATAAAAATTCTTAAAAATAAAAATTTAGAAGAGAATCAAAAAAAAGAAGAATCAAAATCAGTGAAACTTAATTTTAATGAAGAACAACAGGAAGAGCAAGAATCAGATGATTTGCCAGAAGAAATAAAGAAAAAATTAGAGAAAAAAAAATCTGAGCGAAAGGCAAAACCATTAAAAAAGAAAAAGAAAAAAACAGAAAAGAAATATGTTACAATAGGCAAAGCTTATATTCAGGCAACTTATAACAATACAATAGTTACATTCACTGATTTGCTTGGGAATGTTATTTCCAGCGCAAGTTCTGGAATGGCAGGTTTTAAGGGCGCTAAAAAATCCACGCCTTATGCGGCGCAAATTGTTACAAAAATTGCCGCAATGAAAGCAAAGCAGGAATATAATTTAAAAGAAGTAAGTGTTTTTATAAAAGGCGTTGGAAATGGGCGAGAATCAGCTACCAGATCTTTAAATTCCAATGGTTTAATTGTAACTTCAATTAAAGATGTTACTCCAATGCCTCATAATGGCTGCCGCAGAAGAAAACCAAGGAGAGTTTAAATTAGTTGATTAGGGATTGGTTAATCAGTTAATTGGTTTAATTAATGGTAGCGTGAAACTAATCAACTAATTAACTAATTAACTAAATTTATGGCTAAAAATTTAAATCCAAAATGCAAGCAATGCAGAAGAATAGGTGAAAAATTAATATTAAAAAGCGATCGTTGTAATTCGCCTAAATGCGCTATGGTTAAAAAAAATTATCCACCTGGAGCACATGGATCAAAAAGGCCTGGAAAAAAAAGCGATTATGCTTTACAGTTAACTGAAAAACAAAAAGCTAAAAAGCAGTATAATATACTAGAAAAGCAATTTAAACTTACGTTTAAACGAGCTGAAAAACAAAAAGGCAATACAGGAGAAAATTTATTAAAATTATTAGAAACAAGATTCGATAATGTTATTTATTGTTTAAAATTTGCTCAATCAAAAAGTCAGGCAAGACAATTAGTTAATCATGGTCATTTTATTATTAATAATCATAAAGTAGATATTCCATCTTATCAAGTTAAGACAGGTGATATTATTAAAATAAAAGAACAAAGTAAAAAAAATAAAAATTTTAAACAGTTATTAGAAAAATTATCTAAACAAAATAAAATAGATATTCCAAGTTGGATATATTTAGATCCTAAAGAATTAACAGGCAAGATTTTACATGAGCCATCAATTAATGAAATACAAACTAATATTAATTCACAAATTATTGTTGAATATTATTCAAAATAGACGAAAATTTAAATATTTTATAATTTTTGTAATATAATTCGAATCTACAAATAATATCCAAATACTACAAATAGATAATCCGAATCTACAAATATAAATAAATAATTTAAATTTGTAGTATTAGTATATTCATTCGTAATATTCGAATTATATTTATTCATTTTTTTATGCAAAACATTGCGAAGCCAAAAAAAATAAATTTTCAAAAATGCGAAAATCCCAATCAAGCCATTGTAACAATAGAGCCATGTTATCCTGGCTATGGAACTACATTAGGAAATTCTTTGAGACGAGTTTTACTTTCTTCTTTATCAGGCGCTGCCGCTGTCGGAGTAAAAATTAAAGGAGCCACTCATGAATTTACTACTTTGCCAAACATTAAAGAAGATGTGTTGGAAATTATTTTAAATTTAAAACAATTAAAATTAAAACAATTTAGTGATGAAGAAATTAAATTAGAATTAAAAGCTCATGGAAAAAAAACAGTAAAAGCAAGTGATATAAGCAAAAATAGTAGTGTTAAAATTGTGAATCCTGATTTGATTTTGGCGCATATTACTGATATAACAGGCAGTTTAGATATGGAAATTTATGTTGATCAGGGAATTGGATATCGTCCAACAGAAAGCATAGAGAATAAGAAAAAGAAAGTTGGATATATAGAAATGGATTCCATTTTTTCTCCAGTTTTATCTGTTGAAATTCATGTAGAAAATGTACGAATTGGTAAAATGACAAATTGGGATAAATTAATATTAAACATAACCACAGATGGTTCAATTTCTCCAGAAGAAGCGTATAATACTTCAGTAGAAATATTAATAGATCAACTTAAATCTTTAATTAAAAAAGAAGAAGATACAAACAAATTAAAAGACAAGAAAAAAAAAGAAAAAATAGAAAAAACAAAAAAGTTATAAAGTTCATAAAGTCAAATTAGTTTATAAAGTTAAAAGTTCATAAAGTTAAAAGTAAAATAAAAAAATTAATTTCTAATTTAATTCAAAAACTTTCAACTTTATAACTTTTAACTTTATAACTTTCAACTAATGTTATGCGTCATAAAAATACAGGAAAAATTTTAAATAGAAAGAAAAAGCCAAGAGAAATGATGCTAAGAAATTTAGCATCAAGCCTTTTAATGCATGAAAAAATAAAAACAACAGTAGTTAAAGCAAAGACAGTCAAGCCATTGGTTGAAAAATTAATTACAACATCTAAAAAAGGCGACCTTACTGCTAGAAGAAAATTAATCGAAATTTTACCTCAAAAAATGGCTGTAAAAAAAGCAATAGAAATTTTTGGTAAAAAATATAAAGAAAGAAGCGGTGGTTATACGCGTATTATAAAATTAGGATGCAGAAAAGGAGATGGAGCTGAAATGGCGAGCATTGAGTTAGTCTAACTCGTATAACGTGGAACGCATAACGCATAACGTTATACGTTCCACGTTATGCGTTATGCGTTATGCGTAGAGAATTACATAAATTAGATGCTAGTGATCAAGCTGTTGGAAGGTTGGCAACAAAAATAGCTATTATTTTGCGTGGGAAAAATAAACCAGAATTTCAACCCCACATTGACATGGGAGACATTGTGGAAGTTATAAATATTAATAAATTAAAATTTACAGGCAAAAAATTGGAGCAAAAAAAATATTATAAATATTCAGGGTACCCGGGCGGATTAAAAGAAATAAAATTAAAAAAAATAATATCAAATAAAGATGGTTATGCTGAAATATTGCACAGGGCTGTCAAGCAAATGCTCCCAGCGGTTAAATTTAGAAGGGATATGATGAAGAGACTTATTATTAGGTTGTAGCTTCTTAGCTTCTTAGCTTTTTAGGTCGTAACTTTTTAGAGAATTAATTTCAAAAAAGCTACAAGCTAAAAAGCTAAAAAGCTACAAGCTAAAAAGCTAATTATGAAAGACAAACAACAAATTAATGCTGTTGATCAAACAAACAAATCCATTCAATTTAATGGACCATTTATTAGCGCAATTGGACGAAGAAAAACAGCGGTAGCCCAAGTAAGGCTATATAAAGGCAAGGGAATTATTGTGGTTAATAATATGCCATTAAAACAATATTTTAGTTCTAACTGTATTATTATTGTAAACCAACCATTAAAACTCACAACACATTTAAAAGATTTGGATTTTTCTATTCTTATTAAAGGTGGTGGCAAGCAAAGTCAGGCTGAAGCCACGCGGCATGGAATTTCCAAAGCATTAATTAGTTTAGAAAAAGATTTAAAACAAGTCATTAAAATAAAGGGATGGTTGACACGAGATTCCAGAAAAAAAGAACGAAAAAAACCAGGATTAAAAAAAGCGAGAAAAGCTCCGCAATGGAGCAAGAGATAAGATTTAAATAAATTTTCAATTTTCAATTATCAATTTTCAAATATTTTCAATTAAAAAATTTTTTCTAAAAAATTTTTTAATTCTTGAGGCAAGTTTATTTTAAAAGTTTGTTTTTTTCCAGATAAGTCATAAAATGACAATTTATCAGCCACTAAAAAAATTCTTTGAAAATTTAATTTTTCATTTTTTATATGAATTTTTTTTGCGCCATACAAATTATCCCCAACAATAGGGCGATTGTAAGCTGCTAAATGCGCGCGAATTTGATGAGTCCGACCTGTTTTATTTTTTATTTTTAATAAAGTATAATTTACAAATCTCTTTATTACATCAAAATGCGTAAATGCTTGTTTTGCGTTTTCAAAAGTTTTTTTTAATTCTTGGGTTTTTTCATTAGAGATAAATTTATTAACTTTTGCAGTAAATGGTACAGCAGACATTTTATAGCCACTTCTAGATCGTTTTAGTGGAAAATTAATTATATCTTCATCTTTGTTAATTTGACCATGAACTAAAGACGTGTATTCTTTTTTGATTATTCTTTTTTGAAATTGTTCTTTTAAGTTATTAAAACATTCTTGTGTTTTAGCAATTACTATAAGTCCGCTTACATCTTTATCAAGGCGATGAACAATTCCGGGCCTATCAGAATCTTCGCCAACTTTTTTAATGTCAGGATATTTTTTAACCAAAAAATCAACTAAAGTAGTTTCCGTGATATGAGACGCTCCATGGACAATTAGTCCAGCCGGCTTATTAATTACAAAATATTCATTAGTATCAGCTAAGTATTGCATTTTTGGATGAGATAAAATTTGTTGTTTTGTTTTAATAATTTGAGAAGAAGTAGGTTGTAAAACTTCAGAATTTTTTTTAATTTTAATATCATCTCCAGCTTTCAACATATAATGCGATGTGGTATCTTTATTATTAACAAGAACTTTATTTTGTTTAATAATTTTTTGAACTTGATTGCGAGAAATTTTTAATATTTCATTTGATAAAAATTTATCCAATCGTTGGCTAGCTTGTCTAGTTGTAATTTTAATTTTCATAATGCGTTATGTGTTATATCTTTGTTTTATTCTTTAGATAAGTTATGCGTTCCACGTTATGCGTTATGCGAAAAATATGTCTAATCAAATAATTTCCCAAGAGGGATATAAAAAACTCAAACAAGAATTAGAGCAACTTCATGCTAAAAGAGTAAAAATTTCACAAAGAATTGCAATCGCTAAAGAACTAGGTGATTTAAGTGAAAATGCTGAATATCATGAAGCAAAAGACGCGCAAGGATTTAATGAGGGTCGTATTGCTGAAATAAATAGCTTATTAAAAAATGTAACTATTATTAAAAAAACAAGATCTAAAGAAGAGGTTGGCATTGGTTCAATTATTATTGTTGAAGTTAATCAGAAAAAGAAACAATATACAATAGTAAGTTTTAATGAATCTGATCCATTAGAGGGAAAAATTTCCAATGAATCTCCATTAGGAGCGGCTTTTTTGCATAAAAGAAAAAATGATCAAGTAGTAGTTCATACGCCAAAAGGAGAAATGGAGTATAGAATTATTTCAATCAATTAGCAATTATCAATTATCAATTATCAATTATCAATTACAAGCCCCTTTTTGTCATTCCGAGCGATAGCGAGGAATCCCTTAAAGATTTTTTAATAACAATAGAAACATTATAGCGTTAAACAAACTATAAGGGATTCCTCATTTCCCCCTCCCCAGTTTTTAATTTCATTAAAAACTGGGGAGGGGTTCATTCGGAATGACAAAAAGGGACTTATAACAACATTGGACGTTTCGTAAATTTAAAGTAGTTGTTAATTAATTATATTTATGCATAAAGTCAATAATAAAGCAAGTGAATATCAAGATCGTCTAACAAAATTAGAAGAGTTAAAGAAATTAAACATTAATCCTTATCTTGCAAAAGCTAAAAGAACGCATGTAATTAAACAAGTGCTGGATAATTTTAATGATTTAGAAAAAAATCAGGAGGTTTTGAATATTGTTGGCAGGTTGCGGGGCATTCGCGTTCATGGAAATATTGCTTTTGCTAATTTACAGGATCAAAGCGGAACTATTCAGATTGTTTTGTCGAAAAGAAACACGGAAAACACGAAAAATATTAAAAACACTAAAATTAATAACAACAAATATAAAATTTTTACTAAACTAATAGACATCGGCGATTTTATTGAGGTGCAGGGTAATTGTTTTTTAACTAAAAAATGTGAAAGAAGCGTAATGGTTAAAGATTGGAAATTATTAACCAAAACGCTAAGGCCTTTACCGGATAAATGGCATGGTCTTAAGGACGAGGATAAAAAATTTAGAAAAAGATATTTAGATATTTTATTTAATCCTGGAACGCGCGAGATAATAGAAAAAAAAGCAAAATTTTGGAATGCTGTTAGAGAATTTCATGTGAAGCATGGATTTTTAGAAGTAGAAACTCCTGTTTTGGAAATTACAACTGGCGGAGCTGATGCCGCTCCGTTTGCCACTCATCATAACGCGCTTGACATAGATGTTTATTTAAGAATTTCCGCAGGAGAACTTTGGCAAAAACGGTTGATGGTGGCGGGATTTGAAAAAACATTTGAAATTGGAAGAATTTTTAGAAATGAAGGCATGGACGTGGAGCATTTGCAGGACTACACACAAATGGAATTTTATTGGGCTTACGCTGATTATAAAGATGGAATGGACTTTGTTGAAAAGTTGTATAAAAATATTGCTCAGCAAACTTTTAATACTTTAAAATTTAAAATTAAAGGGTTTAATATTGATTTAGGTAAAAAATGGGAATGTTATGATTATGTTGATACAATTAAAAAGATGACAGAAGTAGATATATTAAAAGCAAGTTTAGCAGATATAGAAAAAAAATTGCAACAATTTAAAATTAAATACAGTAAAGAAGGATTTAATATAACTCGAGCGATTGATAATTTGTGGAAATATTGCCGTAAAAATATTGGGGGTCCAGGTTTTTTAATTAATATGCCAGTAATTATTTCGCCATTAGCTAAGTCATGCGAAAATAATCTAAAGTTAACTCAAAGATTTCAGCCAATTATTGCTGGTACAGAGATGGGCAATGGATACAGTGAGCTCAATGATCCAATTGATCAAGCAGAAAGATTTGGCACGCAACAAGCGTTAAGAGAGGCTGGTGACACTGAAGCACAAATGCAAGATAGCGATTTTGTAGAAGCGTTAGAATATGGCATGCCTCCAGTATGCGGTTTCGGCTTTAGTGAAAGATTATTTAGTTTTTTAATGGACAAACCAATTAGGGAGTGTCAAACGTTTCCTTTAATGAAGCCGAAGGGTTTATAGATAAAATATTATGACTCTGATAATAAAATAACCAAGTATCAATTCTCAATAATCAATTCACCCTGTTAAATCCTGCAGAGCAGGAATTTTGACCATCCCCAGTTTTCTAAGTTAAAAACTGAGGATGGTCAAAATTATTTAACAGGGTAAATAATCAAATAATTAAATGATCATTGAAAATTGATATTTTATTGATAATTGATTATTGATAATTGAAAATTATTTTTTTTTCGATTATGCCGACTAAAACCCAACCTCACAAATTAATAGATCTATTAAAATCTCGAACGCCGACAAAACTGCCTTCTTATGAATGGCAGGAATCGGCATTAAAAATAATTAAAGAATTAAACGTTCCTAATTTTAAAAGAAGCGCTGTTTTTAAAGTGTGCAGAGATAAGCATAAACAGTTAGTTGAGCAATGTTTAAATGACACTAAAGAGCTTTGTCAAACAGGTGAAAAATGGAAATATTTTTTTAAAATAGTAGGAAAATAGCGCTATCTCCCACAGCACTTCTTAAACTTTTTTCCACTCTTGCACGGACAAGGATCATTACGACCGATTTTGTCGCCAGTATTATTTTTGATTTTATCGCGCGCTATATTATAACCTGTTTGAAACGTGGAGGACGCTTTGTCTGTTTGTGTCGGTTGAAATCCAGAAAAAGAAGATGTATTATTTTCAAGTATTTTAGCAGGATTGTTAAACTGTTTAGCTTGATCAATCAAATTTGGAGTTTTGAAATTATGTTCAGATAATTTATATATTTCTCCTACTTTAAAAATAGAATAAACAACTTGCTTCTGAATTAAATTATTTAATTCATTATAAAGCTGAAAAGCTTCTTTTTTATACTCTACCAATGGATCGCGTTGGCCATAGCCCCTTAATCCAATTCCTTGACGCATATGATTCATTGCGTCAAGATGCTCAATCCATAGAGTATCAATAGATCGTATTAAAATTCCTTTTTCTATATCCTGCCAATTTAATTTTGCTTGATCAAAATGTTCTTTTATTTCTTGGTAATTGTTTTTTGCCAAATCAACCAAATAATCAATAATAGTCGTGCGGATATTTGCTTTTTCTAATTTTCCTCCATCACCTGTTAAGTTTATTAGCTTATCTTTCAATTTTTCCTCAACCAAAAAAATAGTTGATACTGTTTGATAAATTTCTTTCAAATTCCAATCTTTTATTTCATCTTGCGCGGTATGGAAACTCACTACTTGCTCAATTTCATTTTCTATCATCTCTAAAATTATACTAGATAAATAATCTACTTTTGCATTTTGCATTTTGCATTTTGCATTTTGCATTTTAACTAATATTTCCTGCCTTCTTCTATAAATTGCATCTCTGTGTTTATTTATAACATCATCATAATCAACCAAATGTTTTCTAATATCAAAATTATTTCCTTCAACTTTTTTTTGCGCTGATTCAATTGATCTGGAAATCATTTTATTTTCAATAGGCATATCTTCTGGAACGCGCAATGTTGTCATCAAACTTTTTATTTTATCTCCGCCAAAAATTCTCATTAAATCATCCTCTGTTGAAACAAAAAATTGGCTTGATCCAGGATCGCCTTGACGGCCTGCTCGACCTCTTAATTGATTGTCAATTCGCCTTGATTCATGCCTTTCAGTCCCAATAACATGCAAGCCACCCAACTCTCGGATGTCGGATGTCGGATGTCGGATGTCGGATTTATCTCCTAAAACAATATCCACGCCGCGGCCAGCCATGTTGGTTGCAATTGTAATTGCTCCATAATTTCCCGCATGAGCAATAATTCGCGCTTCTTTTTCATGATTTTTAGCGTTTAAAATTTGTGGACGCAGGCCTTCTTTTTCCATCATGCCAGCTAATAATTCATTTTTTTCAATTGAAATAGTTCCAATTAAAACTGGCTGACCCTTATCATGCCTTGCTTTAACATCTTGAATTACTGCTTGAAATTTTCCATGTTCTGAACGATAAATTAAATCATTTAAATCTTTTCGTACCATTGGTTTGTGAGTTGGTATTATAACTGTCTCTAAATTATAAATTTTTGAAAATTCTTCAGCTTCTGTTGCGGCCGTTCCTGTCATTCCAGCTAATTTATGATACATTCTAAAATAATTTTGAAAAGTTATAGTGGCTAAAGTTTGAGATTCTTTTTGAATTTTCATTCCTTCTTTTGCTTCAATCGCCTGATGAAGCCCTTCGCTATAACGTCTGCCATACATTAACCTGCCTGTAAACTCATCAACTATAATAATTTCGTTGTCTTTTGCGACATAATCTTTGTCAATTTTAAATAAAACATTAGCTTTAAGAGCTTGTTCAATATGATGAACTTCGCTTATTCCGCTTTCAACATAAATATTATCCACACCAAGCCATTTTTCCATTTTAGAAATGCCAGCTTCAGACAGGAAAACTGCGCGCATTTTTTCATCAACATTATAATCCGTGTTTTCTTCTAATTTTTTAACTAACTGCGAAAATTTATAATATTTTTCCGTTGATTCTTCCACCTGTCCACTGATAATCAAAGGCGTGCGAGCTTCGTCAATTAAAATAGAATCTATTTCATCTACAATGGCATAATGCAATTCTCTCTGAACCTGCGTTTCTAAATCAGGAGCCATGTTATCGCGCAAATAATCAAATCCAAATTCATTGTTTGTTCCATAAGTTATGTCGCATTGATATGCTTGTTTTCGTTCTATTTGACGGAAATGTTTTAACCGTTCATCATATTGCGTTTCATCATTAAATTTAGGATCATAAATATAAGCGCTGTTATGAACAATAACGCTGATTGTTAACCCCAAAAAATTATAAATCGGAGCCATCCATCCGGTCCCAACTCGTGATAAATAATCATTTACTGTAATCAACTGAGCTCCTTTACCAGCTAAAGCGTTTAAATATAGCGGAAGCGTAGCAACTAAAGTTTTTCCTTCTCCTGTTCTCATTTCCGCAATTTGTCCGCGATGCAATACAATACCACCCATTATTTGCGCGTCATAATGCCTTTGCCCTAATGTTCTTTTAGCCGCCTCTCTTACAACAGCAAATGCCTCAGGTAGCAAGCT
>JAHJJO010000104.1 GCA_018822835.1 Patescibacteria group bacterium | reverse complement strand
TTTATTTTATTTGACTTTCAACTTTATGAACTTTCAACTTTATGAACTTTATGGACTAAGGACTTTAGTTGCAAGTGGCGTCGCTGTCATTGCCTGACGCTTCAAAGCCAAACCCAGGCGAAGGTGTTGCTGATGACAGTTGAGCGTTGTTGCATTCCTCAGGAGGATTATTAAATCCAGAGCATACTGTTTTAAGCAATTCTGCAGCACTTCTGCTTGATGATGTTTTATTTCCATTAATTACTAAATTAGGGGATCCTGCAATTTTATATTTTTCATTGTCTTTTTTATAAACATCAAATGCTGGAAATTTGCCACTCTTCCATGTCTCTTTATTATTAAATTGCTCTGTTACTTTATATTCTTTGTCAGTTGTTGCTATGCAAGCATTCAAATCTGTTGCGTTAATGCCTTTTGTACTCTTAACGCATTCTTCTGCTTTATCGTCAACAAGAAAACATTTTAAATAATTTATTATTTTATCTGTTCCTTGTTTTTGAATGCAGTGTTGCCGCAACTGTTCATCTAATTCTTTTTTGCCATGCATAGCATAATCGCAAAACTTTAATTCAAAATCAACTTTATCCTTCAGTATTTCTAAAACAGGTATTATGCCTTTTTCAATCTGCGTTCCATACGGACAATGACTCATTACGAATAGTTCTACTTTAGGATTGTCTGTTTTAGTGATTGTCTGGATTGAACTTTCCTCTTCTTCGCTTAACTCTGTTTCTTTCTGTTTGGTTTCTTTTTCAATTTCTTCTATATCCATTACATTTGGAAAAAACTTCTTTCCGTCTTTGGTCATATAAGAATCAATATTTTCTTCTCTGCCAATATTAACAACAAATTTATAAAGACCGTTTTCTTCTGTTGTTGTTGCGATCTCGGCCTTACTGTCTGGCTTCATTAAATTGTCATTAATAAATTGAAGCGCCTTGTTTTTGGCTTCTTCAATGGTTAAAATTTTAACTTTCTCTTGTTGCGCTAAACTGCAACCACTAAGAACTAAACTAAAAACCAAAATCATAATTAATGATTTAATTGTTGTGTTTTTCATAAAAGTTAATCACGCGTAACGTGAAACGCGTAACGTAAAACGTAAAATTAAAATATATATTTTATAATGTTGCGCGTTATGCGTTTCACGTTACGCGTTATGCGCTTTTATTTCTTCAATAATCCCTCCGATCTCGCCATTCATAATGGCGTCAATGTTGTGCCATGACTTTTTAATGCGATGATCCGTAATGCGATCTTGAGAAAAATTATAAGTCCGTATTTTTTCACTGCGGTCTCCTGTGCCAATTTGTTGTTTGCGCTTTGTTGATTCTTGAACGCGTTTTTTTTCTTCTGCTTCAACTAACAAACGAGAACGTAAAATTTGCATTGCCTTATCTTTGTTTTGATGTTGAGATTTTTGATCTTGGCATTGAACCATTAAGCCCGTAGGAATATAAGTAATACGAACAGCGGAATTGGTTGTGTTAACACACTGTCCTCCAGGCCCAGAAGCCGCATAAGTATCAATGCGCAAGTCTTCTTGTTTTATTTCAATGTCTTGTTCTTCAGCTTCGGGCAGAACAGCGACTGTTACTGTTGAAGTGTGAACACGACCTTGTTTTTCAGTTTCAGGAACGCGTTGGACTCTATGGGTTCCTCCTTCATATTTTAAATTTTGATAAACATTTTTACCGCTTATTTCAAAAATAATTTCCTTAAAACCGCCTATACCAATTCTGTTAGAGTTTAAAATTTCTGATTTCCACCCCCGCTCTTCTGTAAATTTGGAATACATTCGAAATAATTCAGCTGTAAATAAAGCGGATTCATCTCCTCCTGCTCCTGCGCGAATTTCCATAAGAACATTTTTTTTATCATTTGGATCAACCGGTCGCATTTCTATTTTTATTTTTAACTTTAATTCTTCAACTTTTTTTTGCAATACAATTAATTCCTCTTCAGCCATTTTTTTTAACTCTACGTCTTTGTTTTGCTTAATTATTTCTTTGTTTTGCTTAATATTTTTTTCTGTTTTTTCAAGTTCTAAAATCATTTCAATTGCAGTTTTTAATTCAGCGCGTTGCTGATAAATCCAGGAAAGTTTTTTTGGATTATTAATATTAACTAAATCTAAGGTCTGTTTTTCCAAATCACTATACTGTTTTTTAATATCTTCATACATAAAATCGTGGAACGCACAACGCATAACAATATAAATTTTTATGATAAGCTAAAATCAATAATACGCTAATATATTAAGCTTGGATTGATAGAATCGATAAAATGCTAATGAAGAATTAATTTACGTTATGCGTTGTGCGTTACGCGTTATGCGATTTGTGCTCTTCGTTTCTTTGCCAAGACTGTTCTTTTTGCTTTTTTACCTTTTTGGTTTGTTAATAGCTTTTTCTTTGTCACTCTGGCTTGAAATTTTTCTACTCGTCTTGCGCTATCAACTAATTTTTGCTTGCCTGTATAAAATGGGTGGCAAGCTGAACAAAGCTCTGTTTTGATTTTTTGCACTGTAGAGCCGGCAACAACCTTATTGCCACACGCGCAAACAATCTGCGCGTCTTTATAATATTTTGGATGAATACTTTTTTTCATAAAAGATTAGTTAATTGGTTGTTTAGTTAATTAGTTAATTAGGAAATTAACCAAGCAACTAACCAACTAAGCAACCAAATCACAACACAATTGGTTTTATT
>JAHJJO010000103.1 GCA_018822835.1 Patescibacteria group bacterium | reverse complement strand
GTATTTTTCATTTATCCTCTTTTTTGCTATATCACAATATTTATCTGATGTGTCAAAGCCAATATATTTTCGGTTTATTTTTTTTGCGGCAACCAAGGTTGAACCAGATCCCATAAAGGGATCTAAGACAACTTGATTTTCGGGGGTCGTCTAATGGTAGGACAGCAGGTTTTGGTCCTGTTAATCGGGGTTCGATTCCCTGCCCCTGAGCCATTGAGTAATCACAGGGCACAAAGCCCTGTTTTTGCTTAAAAATTATTTTAATTTTGCTATATTCACAATATGACAAAATATATTTTACACGGGGGCGAAACTGGCGTTCCAAATAAACATAACGAAGCATTTTATCAAGAATGGGTAAAGGATTTTGATGACGATAAAGTGCCAACGATTTTATTAGTATTTTTTTCAAGACCAGATAAAATTTGGAATGAACTTGAAAAATCAGACAGAGAAAGATTTGCGAAATATACAAACAATAGAGAAGCTAAATTTATTGTTGCAAATAGTGATATGGAAAAATTTAAAGAACAGATTAGAAATGCTGATGTTATTTATTTTAGAGGGGGCGAACCACAAAAAATAGTAGACACAATTACATCAATTAAAAATGAATTTTTGTCTTTGATGGATGAGAAAACTTATGCTGGTTCATCAGCTGGTGTTATGTTTTTTTCAGATTATTCTAGGAGCAGAAGTAGAGATTGGCAAAAATGGCTTGGATTATTGCCGATTAATTCGTTTGTTCATTATTCTGAAAAGGAACACAAAGAAAGCCTAGAGGAATTTAAAAAGAAAAATCCTGACAATCAAAAAGAATATATATTATTGCCAGAAACAGAGTTTATTATAAAAAGATATTAAACTTTATTTAGAACAGGAATATAAATCTAAATACTACAATAATAAAACAGGGAATAAAATTATGAAAAAAGATCAAAGTTTTTGGCAAAAATTAAAAAAACCAATTTATGCTTTAGCTCCTATGGCAGGAATTACTGATTCAGCTTTTAGGCAAATTTGCAAAGAATTTGGATCTCATATTACTTATAGTGAAATGGCTTCTGTTGCGGCTTTAGTCCATTCACCAAAAAAAACATTAGAAATGTTATATTCAACAAAAAAGGAATCACCATATATTGTCCAGTTATTTGGCAATGACCCAAAATATTTTGTTAAAGCAATAAAATTACTTACTGACAAAAAACAAATCGCGAATTTGGGAATTTCTAATTATTGTTTGCCAGACGGCATTGATATAAATTTAGGATGCCCTGTTCCAAAAATTGTAAAGCAAGGCGCCGGGTCGGTTTTAATGCAAAATTTAAAATTAGCGCGCGAAATAATTAAAAATGTAATTAATAGCACTAATTTGCCAATTTCAATTAAATTAAGAAGCAAGTCAGGCAAAATTAGCGCGCTAACTTTTTTAGATAACACCCGTGATTTAGATATAAAAGCTGTTATGATTCATGGACGGACAAAAACGCAAGGATTTGCTGGCCGCGTTAATTATAATATAATAAAAAAATCAAGAAATTATTTTTCAGGAATTATTTTAGCTAACGGTGGAGTTATTAACAAAGAAACAGGAGATAAATTATTGCAAAAAACTAACGCAGACGGCCTTGGCATTGCGCGAGGAGCTCTTGGCAGACCATGGATTTTTCAAGAATTGATTTCGCAAAGCCCAAAATCTATAAATATTTCTAAAATAATTATAAAACATGCGAAGTTATTAGAAAAATTAAAAGGCAAGCATGGAATTATTGAAATGAGAAAACATCTATGCTGGTATGTCCGCGGATTGCCTTGCGCGCGCAAACTAAGAGCTCAATTAGTGCGTGTAAAAACAATAGAAGATATTAATGCAATTTTAGAGTTAGCATAGAAGCGAAAAAAGACAGAGGTTGAACCTCAGGGATTTTAGAGGTTCAACCTCTGTCTTTTTTCTTTTCTGTTCGGGGTTGTTTAGAAATAAAAAAAGAAGGGAGTAACGCAATTATTATCTCCCTTCATAGAATACTTCCATTAAAATTTTAGGGCCTGACAAATAAAATTTATAAACTTGCCAGACCTCACCTTTTTTTTAAACTTTTTTTTACCTCCTTTTTATTATTAACAGCATAGAATTTATGCTTCTATTTTATTGCATAATAGGTTGCTCTAACCTGATCATGCAGAGCTGCTAGTCCTGCGAGAATGGACAGTTGCTGCATGGGGTTGTCAACATTATGGGATGTAAAATCATAACCACTATTTTGACTTAATTTAAACATTGTGTTTTGTGTGGGATAAATTCCACATCTTCCGCCAGGACAATCCATAATAAACCATCCTGTTTTATCAACTCTTAGACGAAAATTATCGCCAGGATATTGATATTTACTGCCATACATATATTCATACGCGTTTTTAACAGCTTCGCATATTGCTATGATTTTATGATCATTACATTGAAGCCATTGGACTAAAATATAGCTAAACTGACCGTTTAAACTGCCACCATGCGCATTTTTTATGGTCATAGTTTGTACTGTTAGTAGTTGTGGGAAAAAAGATGTTGATTGTAAAGTTAGTGAATTTAATAAATCGAACAACACTGTCAAACTTGCTGAGATTTTATAGGCAAGGTCATAGTCATAAACGTGCTCTTTACAGCTACCATTGCACGACATACATTCAATTGAATCATCACATTGATCTTCGCCAGTACCGTTGCACCAATGGCAGTTTTCGTCAGTGTTTTTTTTGACGAGCGGTAACAATACTGATAACTCTGCAAAATCTTTTGATGTTCCATTATTTTCCAACGCGCCATCAAATCCCAAATGTTTCGAGTTAAAATTAATGTTGAATGTTTGGAACCCAAAATCGTTCATGAATTCCTTAACAATTGGTTCTGATTTCAGAATAGCACAATATTTTATTATGCTTTCATGAATCCTTAGAATAATTTTTGGCGCATTCGCCATCAAATCATACGATAGTTCATAGCAACACGGAACTACATTTTCTTTAATATTCATTCTCCTACCTCCATCTTAAATTTTTAAGGAGCAAAAGCTCTCCTTATTTATTCCCTGTAAACCCAGCGCCATTTTTGGTGCTTGGTAAATTAGAGAATTATTTTAATTTACCATGCTTCATGAAAAAATCAAGCTTGCTGCGACATAAAATAAATTTGACACATGCATATCTATAAATATAGTATAGTGATATAATAGCATTAAGCTTGAGACATTATTTTGGAATGTAAATATGTTTAGATAATAATTCTAACATTATATACGATGCAGAGCAGTATGTATAAACAAATATTATTATATTTGATTTTAATAATTACTTTAGCAATACTTCAATTATCATTTATTAGCAATCTTCCATGGCAACTAAGCCAGCTTAATTTATTTTTGGTAATATTAATTTTTATTTTATCTCTCGGCAGTTTTAAAACAGCTTTGTGGATGACAATAGGAATTGGAATTTTATTTGATATTTTTTCTTTTAATTTGTTTGGATTTTTTTTAATCTGTTTATTTTTAACAATATTATTCGCTAATTTTTTATTGATTAATTTTTTTACTAATCATTCATTGTATTCATTTTGCGCTTTAACATTTTTTTCTACCTTAT
>JAHJJO010000102.1 GCA_018822835.1 Patescibacteria group bacterium | reverse complement strand
TAATAATATAAAACTGTCCGAGAGGGCGGTTTTTAATTAACTATTTATGGCTAAACAAAATTTAGATTTGGGCAGGCAATGGTATGTCCTTCATACATATTCTGGATATGAAGAAAATGTTGTCCAAAATTTAAAACAAAGAGTAGATTCAATGGATGTAGAAGATAAAATTTTTAATATTTTAGTTCCGACTGAAAGAAAAGTTAAAATCAAAAATGGAAAACGTAAAACTGTTGAAGAAAAAATATTTCCAGGGTATGTTTTAATTGAAATGATTGTAACGGATTATTCATGGTATGTTGTTCGAAACACTCCAAATGTTACCGGATTTATTGGCGCTGGCATTACTCCAACACCAATAAGCCAAGCAGAAATTGAAGTGTTGCAAAAAAGAATGGGCGTTGAAGAACCAAAATATAAAATTGATGTTGCGGTTGGCGCGCAAGTTAAAATAATAGATGGTCCGTTTAAAAATATGGACGGAAAAGTTGATAATATTGACGAAGCTAAAGGAAGAATTAAAGTTTTGGTTTCTATGTTTGGACGAGAAACGCCGGTTGAACTTGACTTTTTACAAATTAAGAAGATATAAATTATAATTTATGAAAAAAATACTAACAAACATTAAGTTACAAATTCCCGCAGGTCAAGCAAATCCTGCCCCACCTGTTGGTCCTGCATTAGGACAGCATGGGCTTAATATTCAAGAATTTTGCACCAAATTCAATGATGCTTCCAAAAATAAAATGGGAGATATTATTCCTGTGGAAATTACGGTTTATGAAGACAGAACTTATGATTTTGTAATGAAAACATCGCCAGCCGCAGAACTGATTAAAAAATATGCTAAAATAAAAAAAGGAGCAGGCAATCCTTTGACAGATAAAGTTGGTTCGCTTACTAAAGATCAATTAAAAGAAATCGCTGAAATTAAATTGCCTGACTTAAACACTGATGATGTTGAAATGGCTATGCGGATAGTTGAAGGCACGGCAAAGCAGATGGGGGTAGAAGTGAAATAATTTTCAATTATCAATTTTCAATTATCAAACAATTTTCAATGATTTAATTTTCAATTAACTGTCATGAAAAAAATAGCTATCCCATTATTGAAATTCAAACGAACCAAAAAAGCTTGTGGACCAAAGGCATTAGCAGTGGTTTTAAAATATTTTAAACATCCAATTCCTTTGAATAAAATTATTCAAAATTTAGGTGGGATGAAAAAAAATTCTGGGGTACGAGCTATACATTTAGCAGAATATGCTAAAAAATTTGGATTTAAAGTTCATTGCTATTCATATAATGAGAAACTTAGTTAGGGTAAAGCCGAAATAAAAAAACCAAACAAAAATCTTATTATTAAATTTCTTAAAAAAGGTCTCCCCGTGATAATTGCTGTCCGCACTTGCCTTTTAAGAAATACAAAATTTGATAAACCAGGTCATTATATTGTTATTACAAAATATCAAAAAGATATGTTTTGGTACACTGACCCAGTACTTAAAAAGGAATTTACAATAAAAGAAAATGATTTAATATTTGCTTGGTATAATAATATTTTAGATTCAAGCGCGTATATGCTTGTGTTAGAGCCAAAATAATTTAAGAGCTATATAATTTGTGGCTGTTTGTTTTATGCAAGAAAAAATTAAAAAAGCTATAATTGACGGGGAAAGTTTGTTTGTGGAATTTAAAGAGAAATTGCCGAATGTTGATGATTTAACTGCTGAAATTTGCGCGTTCGCGAATACTGAGGGCGGGATGATTGTTTTGGGAGTGAAAGATAATGGAGAAATAAAAGGATTAGAAGAAACAAAACAATTGGAAGAAAAAATAATGAATATTTCTCGACAAAATATTTTACCAGAAATTTCTGTTAATTTTTTTGTTTCTGAAATCCAAAATAAAAAAGTAGCCGCGATTGAAATTTCTAAAAACGCTTTTAGACCTCATCAAACTAATAAAGGAGTATTTTATATTAGAGTTGGGACTACTAAAAGAAAAGCGTCCAAAGAAGAACTTGGAAGAATTTATCAAGATGCCGGAGTTATTGATTACGATCAAAATTCTGTTAAAAAAAGTTCGCTTGCTGACATAGACAAAGATAAAGTTAATCAATATTTTCACCAAGTTTACAATAAAGATATTTACAATGAACAAATTGATTTAGAACAATTATTTTGTAATTTAAAAATTTTAAAACAAGAAAGTAATAATTTAACAGCCACAGTGGGCGGACTTTTATTGTTTGGCAAAAATACGCAAAAATTTTTACCGCAAGCAGTAATTAAATTGGCCGTATTTGATGGCAATGACGTTACAAGTAAAATGATTGACAAAAAAGAAATAACAGGAACTTTGCCACTGCAAATAGATGAAACGGAAAAATTAATTAAATTTTATATGAAAAGCCCGTCTGAAATAGAAGGGTTTAAGCGAATATATAAAACAGAATATCCAATAGAGGCTATTAGAGAAGTTGTGGTGAATGCAGTAGCGCATAGAAATTATAGCATTGCTGGCTCCAGTATTAGGATTTTTATATTCAAAGATAGAATGGAAATTTATAGCCCGGGACGATTGCCAAATACGATTACATTAAGTAACATTTTATACGCGCAACAGACAAGAAATCATTTTATTGTTCGCATTTTAGATAATCTGAATTACATAGAAAGTTTAGGAACTGGAATTCAAAAAATTATCCGCTTAATGAAAGAAAATAACAACACAGAACCGAAGTTTGAAGTGCTTGATGAGGAGTTTAAAGTCAGTTTATTTAAAATATAAATATAATTCGAATCCTCAAATTTATTCAAATACTACAAAATTATGATTCGAATCCTCAAATGTATTCAAATACTACAAATATATGGATAAGGTTGTTCATAAAAAATTATCTTACAAAATTGTTGGTTTATTATTTGAAAATCATAAAACATTAGGACGCTATAAAAATGAAAAACAATACGCAGATCATTTTGAGCAATTATTAAATAGAGAAAACATAAAATATGTTAGAGAATATAGATTTGAAGATAGTCAATATGGTCAAAATAAAATAAGATGTATCTGTGATTTTATTATTGATGATAAAATAATTTTAGAATTTAAAGCTAAAAATTTTATTACTACTGAAGATTATTATCAAGTAAAACGGTATTTAACAACATTGAATTTACAATTAGGAATATTAGTTAACTTTAGGCAAAATAGAATAGTGCCAAAAAGAATATTAAATAGTCAATTTTATGAACATAATTCGAATCTTCAAATGTATTCAAATATTACAAATGAATAATATTAAAATTTATAAATACAATACCATTATTTGAATATTTAATTTTGTAGTATTTGAATAAATTTGAGGATTTGAATTATAATTATTTTGAATATTTGCATTATAATATTATGGATAAAACAAAAACTTATTCAATAGAGGAGGCTATTGAATTAACTAAAAAAACATCTAAAACAAAATTTGACGCTTCGGTTGAAATGCATTTTCGGCTTGGAATTGATCCTAAAAAGGGAGATCAGCAAGTTAGAGGAGCTGTGAGCCTGCCTCATGGAACAGGCAAAACAATTAAAGTGGCAGCTTTTGTAACTCCTGAAAATGAAAAAGAAGCTAAAAAAGCTGGGGCTGACTATGTTGGTGGCGAAGAATTAGTTGAAGAAATTAAAAAAACAGAAAAAACTGATTTTCAAATCGCAGTGGCTGAACCAGCTATGATGAAAAATTTAGCAAAAATCGCAAAAATTTTAGGCACACGTGGCTTGATGCCTTCTCCTAAAAATGAAACAGTCACTCTTAATCCAGCTAAAACAGTAGCTGAATTAAAAAAAGGAAAAATTAGTTTTAAAAACGACGACACTGGAAATGTTCATACAGTAATCGGCAAAGTAAGTTTTAGCAAAGAACAATTGCTTGAAAATTTTAATGTTTTATTAACTGCAATTAAAAAAGCCAAGCCATCGAGTTCAAAAGGTGTTTATATTAAAAACATAAGTATCAGTTCGTCAATGGGGTCGGGAGTGCGGGTTAACGCGTAACGCATCCCGAAATTTTGGAACAACTCATAACATATTTTAAATTCGTAATCTGACCAATTAAAAACTAAAAAACCACCTCGCAATTGAGATGATTTTTAGCGCGGTGGAGAACGGGGGAATTGAACCCCACACTATAAAAGTGCCAATAGGTTCGCAGCCTATGATGCCAACCTTGGCATATCGTTCCCCTACCACCGCATTAATATCGTAGCATATTCAAAACAAAAACACCCTCATGAATATAAGGATGTTTTTATTCTATTGGCCCAATAGTATGGGATCACATAGACTGCGAACTTATTATTAATATAACACACCATATATTAATGTCAAGAAAAAATTATCCACAAGCAAAATATGTCCGATAAAATTAATAAAATAATTGGTTAACAAATTACATATCATCAGAGATATATGGATTTATCAATAATTATTGTTTCTTGGAACGTTAAAGAAAAACTAAAAAAAAATTTAGAAAAACTCTTGCAAAGCAAAGGCAATTTAAAATTTGAAATTTTTATAGTTGACAATAATTCATCTGACAATTCTGTTGAGATGATCAAAAAAAAATTTCCGCAAGCGCTATTAGATGAATCGAATTATTTAACTGGACAATTAAAGCTGATCGCCAATCAAAAAAATTTAGGATTTGCCGCAGCGAATAATCAAGCCCTTTGTAAGGCAAAGGGCGATTTTATTTTGCTTTTAAACCCTGATATGGAAGTCATGCCTGATACTTTAATTAATATGGTAAATTGGATGAAAGAAAATAAACAAGCCAGCATTGCAGGGTGTAATTTAATTGACCAGCAAGACAAAACAATACAAAGCATTCGTAGATTTCCAACAATTTGGGATCAACTTGCAATTGTATTAAAACTTCCTCATGTATTTCCAAAAATTTTAAGAAAATATTTACGCGAAAATTTTGATTACAGCAAGCCGTCAAAAGTAGATTCTATACGAGGAGGATTTTTTATGGTTAGAAATACTCGGCCTGTCGTCCATTGGTGTGGAACAGACAGACATTGGATGTCTGCTTCAAAAGCTATGTTTCGTTTGGATGAGCAATATTTTCTTTGGTTTGAAGAGGTTGATTTTTGCAAACAAGTTTATCAAAATAAAGGCGAAGTATGGTACACTCCTGTTGCTAAATGCGTTGATTATGTTGGACAAAGCTTTAAACAAGTCGCATCAATTAAAACACAAAAATATTTTCGCGATTCAATGTTAAAATATTTTAAAAAATGGCATTCAATATGGCAATATTGTATTTTACGATTAGCATGGCCGATTGGAATATTTTTGGCGTGGATTGGCGGGAAGGCGGGGTTTAAAAGAAAAGCAAAAACATAAATTAGGCAATATTTTTTAGTTTCTTTATTAAATTGTTAAAGAGTTTTTAGACAGCACGACTCCTCGCAATGACAACGCTAGTGACGCCTTCATAATATAGGGCAGTTGAATTATGGAAAAAATATTAATTCAAAATTCATTCATAATTTGGGTGTTAATTTTATCCATACTGTGGGTTTTGCCATGGAAAGCTTACGCGCTTTGGCGCGCGGCTAAACTAAATCAAAAATATTGGTTCATTGTTTTGTTTTTATTAAACACATTTGCTATTTTAGAAATTTTATATATTTTTATTTTTAGCAAGCGAAAAAAAATCAATGAAACAATTAATTATACTCCCTGGCTGGGGGGGGACAAAAGAAACATGGAATAATTTTATTAAAATTGCTTCGCAAAAGTACGAAGTAATTTGTTTAAATTTACCTTGTTTTGGAGATGCGCCATGCCCGAATGAAGTTTGGGGAGTTGAAGAATACGCAAAATTTGTTAAAAATAAAATTCAAGAACTAAATTTATTATATCGGAATTTGGATTCTAGCGTCTATCAGCGTAAATATCCGCGTTTATCTGCTTATAAGCATGGTGGAAAGCGGATAAACGCGGATAACAACGCAGATCTACACAGAAAAAAATGCCGAAGGCCTATTTTACAAAAACCAATTGTGCTTGGACATTCATTTGGCGGTCAAATAGCAGTGTATTTAGCTGTTCATTATCCTAAATTAATTTCTAAACTAGTACTAAGCGGACCTGCCGTGATTAGACCAAAAAATATTTTAAAAAGAATAATTTTAGGTCTTATTGCAAAATGTGGAAAAATTATTTTCAAGCTCCCGGTTATTGAAAAATTTGATGTTTTAATAAAAAAATTTTTATATTATTTTATTAAGTCGCCAGACTACGCTAAAACATCAGGCATTAAGCGTGATATTTTTAAAAAAATTATACGCCAAGATTTAATTTATTTACTCCATAAGATTAATATCCCAACATTAATTATTTGGGGAACTCGTGATGGGTATGTACCACTTAGCGATGGCAAGAAAATAGCGCGGCTAATTCCAAATGCAAAATTAGAAATTATCAAAAATGGCAAACACGGATTGCACCTACAATGCCCGGAAAAATTATTAGAAGTGATTTTAAGGTTCACAAATTATTAATTTACTTCTGATTGGTTAAAAAATACCCAACTTTTAATTATGACAAAAAATAAAATTATAACAGTGAAGGGAAACAAAATTACAATCATTAAATATCGTAATAATGATTATATTTCATTGACTGACATGCTTAAAGCAAAAGATGGTGATTTTTTTATTTCTGACTGGCTCAGGAACAGAAATACGGTTGAATTTTTGGGTATTTGGGAAAGTATCTATAATCCAACTTTTAATTGTGGCGAATTTGCCATAATTAAAAGTAAAGCAGGATTAAATAATTATAAGATAAGCGCAAAAGAATGGGTTAAAAAAACTAATGCAATAGGATTAAAGGCCACAACAGGAAGATATGGCGGTACTTACGCCCACAAAGACATTGCTTTTGAATTTGGAATGTGGATTAGCGCTGAATTTAAAATCTACCTTATTAAAGAATTTCAACGTCTTAAAGCAAATGAGACAAACAATCTTAAACTTGAATGGAATCTTCAAAGAACATTAGCAAAAATTAATTATAAAATTCATACTGACGCAATAAAAGAAAATCTAATTCCGCCAGAATTAACCAAATATCAAATTAATTCAAAATATGCAAATGAAGCAGATCTTTTAAATATGGCTTTATTTGGTATTACCGCAAAAACATGGCGAGATAAAAATCCAAAATTAGATGGTAATATTCGCGATTATGCTGAAATTGAACAGTTAGTTGTTTTGTCAAATCTTGAAAGTATAAACGCAATATTAATTAACGAGGGATTAACTCAAGAAAAACGAATTCAAAAACTTAATAATATTGCCATAGCTCAAATGAAATCGCTTTTAGGCAATAAAGAGATAAAAAAATTGAAATAAATATTTAAAATTATGACTGAAATTTATAAACTCCCACAAGGAAAAATAACAACAGAGATTGCCAAAGTATTTGCTGAAAGCGAGTTTGAAAAATACAAACCAACGCAAGATCAATTATATGAATCTGATTTTGATCGCAAGGTTAAAAAGTATTTTAAAAAATAATTTTGTTACGTAGCATGTTACGTAACACAGCTTATTATGAAAAAATATATTAGAAAAGTTACACAAGTTGGAAAAAGGAGTCTGTATATTCTAATTCCAGCTGAAATTGTTGATGAATTAAATATATGAATAATATTTTTTTAATTTTTGGATATGGAATACCAAAAAACATTCTTAAAGACGAAAATTATAATTTTTATTTAAAAATGGTTTTTAATCGTATTTACGATATTATTGTAAAAACAAAAGTTAGAAAACCATTAGTTATTTGTAGTGGTGGAAAAACTGACATATTTAAGCCATACAATAGAACCGAAGCAGAAGAAATTATTAAATTTTTAAAAAAATTGCGCAACAAACCATTTTTAAAATTATTAACTAAAAATTGGCTTTTTATTGTTGAAAAAAAATCTCTATCTACTTTGGAAAATTTTTTAAATTGCCGAAAGATAATTAAAAAGCGAAATATTAAAAAAGCCAATTTTTTTATTTTTTGCGAACAAACACGTAAGAATCGCATCAAAATTTTGGCTAAAAAAATGCTTGATAAAAATTATAACTTTCAAGTCATTCCTATTGATTTTGATGTTTCAAAAAATAGATATTTGCCAATTAATTATTTAGCAAAAAAAGAAAAAGTTGAGCTTGAACATTCTTTGTGGGCGTTGCAGAATTCCGAAAATCTAAAAAAACATCATAAAATTTTTGAAGAAAAAATAGATTATTTACGAAAAGCAGGGCCGAAGGCGCATGTTGAGGCAGTGAAAAACTGGTGGGATCAAAAACTTAGTGAATTAAAATTGCAAGATAAACATTGCGCATAAAAGCGCTGGAGTAATATTTGCTAAAAATTTAGTTACAACAATGAATGACAATCAAAGAAACAACCAACTTATTATTTACAACACTGTGGATGGGCAGACAAAAATTGAAGTGCGGATAAAAGATGACACTGTTTGGCTTTCGCAAAAACAGATGGCTGAGCTTTTTGATAAAGATGTTAGAACTATCAACGAACATATAAAAAATGTGTTTTTTGAGGGAGAATTAGCGGAAAATTCAGTTATCCGGAAATTCCGGATAACTGCTTCTGATGGTAAAATGTACACTACTAATTTTTATAATCTTGATATAATTATTTCTGTTGGTTATCGCGTAAAATCTTTACATGGTACGCAATTTAGAATATGGGCTACGCAAAAATTACGAGATTATATTATTAAAAGCTTTGCTATGGATGATGAACGATTGGCAGAAGGTAGGGTGGCAAAAACTTATTTTGAAGAATGGGAAGACAGAATCAGGAGGATTAGAACATCAGAAGCTAATTTTTACCAAAAAGTTAGGGATGTTTTTGCCACCAGCGCTGACTATAATCCTAAAGCAGATTATGCTAAATTATTTTATGCCACTGTGCAAAACAAATTTCATTTTGCTATTACAGGTTTAACCGTGGCTGAAATTGTCTCTAGCCGAGTTGATAGTAAAAAAGAAAATTTAGGGCTTACAAATTGGAAAGGCGAAATTATTACTCGAGAGCAAGCGCAAATTGCTAAAAATTATTTGCAAAAATTAGAATTAAAAAGATTAAATTTATTAGTTGAGCAGTTTTTGTCTTTCGCGGAATTGCAAAGCGTAGAACAAAGAGTAATGTATATGAAAAACTGGATTCAAAAGTTGGATGAATTTTTAATTTTAAATGATAAAGAAATTTTGCAAAATGCTGGTAATGTTTCGCATCTAAAAATGGAAAAGAAAGTCAGAGAACAATTAGAAAAATACAACAAACAAAAAATTTTAAAACTGTGACAAATTTTGTTTAAATGTTTATATGTTTAAATGTTTATATGTTTTCTTATGGCTCGCAAGCGCTATCGCAGATTACAGCGAGTTTTGTTATGTTTGGCAGTTAAAAGAGTATCGTTGGGACAGATTTATTGATTTTTTATCCACACAGCAGGGCAAAAATTTTATTATTAAAAGTTATAAAACGCTATGGCGATTTTTGCTTATAACGTTGATTTTAATATTTTGGCTGATTACTAAAGCAATAATATTAAAATATATTGTTGTTTTAGTATTAACATGTGAATTAATATTAAACTTATACAAATTTTTTAAACATAATTTACAACGCCCTAAATTAACAGTAAAATCAGGTTTGATTATTTTTTTAGCAATAATAATAGAAGGCAGCATAATACTTTTAACAATGCAATGGTTTATAATATTATTTTTATTAGCCGTTCGTCTTGATATTATTTATTTAATAATTAGCGTATTTATTTTGCCAACAAAATGGATTAAAAAAAATTATATTAACAAAGCCAAACAAAAACTTGCCTATCTAATAGAGACAGAAGTCGGACTTCGGGGAGCTCCCCGAAGTCCGACTTCTGTTAATTTAACAGTAATTGGCGTCACAGGAAGTTATGGTAAAACAACTGTTAAAAATTTTTTAATGCATATTTTAAGCGCGAAATATAATGTCATTAAAACGCCTAAAAATATTAATACAGACATTGGAATAGCAAAATTTATTTTAAAAACTGATTTTTCTGACACAGACATATTTATAGTAGAAATGGGTGCTTACAAAATAGGTGAAATTAAAATAATTTGTAATATGGTCCAGCCGAAAATAGGAATTTTAACAGCAATTAATGAACAGCACTTGTCTTTATTTGGAAATTTAAAAAATACGCAAAAAGCAAAATATGAATTACTGCGCTCACTACCTAAAACCGGTTTAGCAATAATTAATTCTGACAATTTTTATTGTAGAGAATATGTGAAACAACTTGATTGCGCTGCGCAAACTTTTGGAACGCAACAAAAATACAAGCCAGATTATCTTGTACACAATATTAGAACAGCTCAAGATAATAAAATTGCTTTTTCAGGTTTGACAAAAGATAATAATCAAGATGAAATTAGCGCTCCAATTATTGGAAAACATAATGCAATAAATATAGCGCCGTGCATATTAATTGCTAATTATTTGGGCATAGAATATAATCAAATTTTAGAGCAATGCAAAACATTAAAATTGCCGGACAATACTTTGCAAATTCATAATTATGGTAAAAGCATAATCTTGGACGACAGTCATAATTCCAATCCAGAGGGATTTAGAGCAGCGCTTAATGTATTAAAAAATTATTCTTCAGAATATAAAAAAATTGTAATCACGCGCGGAATGTTGGAATTAGGTAAAAAAAGTCAAAAAATTCATGAAAAAATTGGAGCAAAAATTGCAGAAATTGCAAATGAATTAATAATTATAAAGCCAGATTTTGCAAGCTATTTAAGCCACGGAGCAAAAGGTAAATATAATCTTAAAATTACATTGCAATATAATCAGCAAAAATTATTAAAATATATAAAAACATTGAAAAATAAAAAATGCGTGGTATTGTTAGAGAATAGGATGTTTAAAAAAATTTATGATTTTAGATTTTAAATTAAAAAATATGGAAAAACAAATAATAAAATCATTAACAGATAATTTCGAATCTTGCGCTAATAAAACGAAAAATGGTATAGAATTTTGGTTTGCAAGGGATCTGCAGAATTTATTGGGTTATGCGGAGTGGAGAAATTTTTTAAATTCTATTTCTAAGGCAAAAACTGCGTGTGAAATTTCAGGCAGTAATGTTTCTGACCATTTTGTTGATGTCAACAAAATGGTCAAATTGGGTTCTGGAAGTGAAAGAGAAGTAGAGGACATAATGCTGACTAGATATGCCTGTTATTTAATAGCTTAAAACGGCGATCCTAACAAAGAAGAAATAGCGTTTGCGCAAACATATTTTGCCGTTCAAACAAGAAAGTTTGAAATAATAGAAAAAAAACTTCAAAAGTTTGAACGATTGCAAGCCAGACAAAAATTAACTGAAACGGAAAAAGAGTTGTCTAGTGTTATTTTTCAACAAACAGGAAGCGACAAAAATTTTGGTTTAATCAGAAGTAAGGGCGATAAAGCATTATTTGGATATACAACACAGGAAATGAAAACCAGGCTTAACGTCCCTGCTAAAAGGGCTTTAGCTGATTTTTAGCCAACTATTATTTTAAAAGCCAGAGATTTTGCTACTGAAATTACTATTTTTAATAGTAAAGAAAAAGCATTAAACATAAAAAAACAAATTTCCGAAGAGCATATTACAAATAACAAATCAGTCAGAAAAACTTTAATATCCCGTGGAATATACCCTGAAAAATTACCGGCAGAGGAGGATATTAAAAAAGTGGCAAGGAAATTAAAGTCTGAAAAAAAGAAGGGTTTAAAAAATATTGACAGGGAATAGCATTTTAACCTTTAAACATATAAGCATATAAATATTTTTTTGACGAGCCAATGGTTTGTAGAGACGAGGCACTGCCTCGTCTCTGCGTGGGTCCACGATGGACTATAAAAAAATTTTTATTTTACTATAACGTTTTTATGCCTATAAAAAATCCTGCAACAAAAATCGCTATTTTTCAAAAAAAAGAAATTAGAAAAACTATTTATAACAATGAATGGTGGTTTTCAATTATTGACATTATAGAAGTTTTAACTGGAACGGCAAGGTCTAGAAAATATTGGAATGATTTAAAGAAAAAACTTATAAATGAAGGGTACTCTGAGGTGTCCGAAAAAATCGGACAACTGAAATTATTAGCCAATGATGGTAAACAATATTTAACTGATTGCGCTAATACTGAAACAATTTTTCGTATTATTCAAACTATTCCATCACCAAAAGCTGAACCATTTAAGCGATGGTTAGCGCGAGTTGGTTACGAAAGAATAAAAGAAATAGAAGATCCTGAACTAGCAACAAAAAGAACACGATCAATTTATAAAGCAAAGGGCTATTCTAATGCATGGATTGAAAAACGAATGCGTGGAATTGAAGTTCGTGAAACTCTAACAAATGAATGGCAAGCGCGAGGTGTAAAAGAAAATCAAGAATATGCTATTTTAACAGCGGAAATTTCTAAAGCCACTTTTGGAATGACACCGAGTGAATATCAAAAATTTAAAGGATTAAAAAGAGAAAACTTGCGAGATCATATGAATGATTTGGAATTGATTTTTACAATGCTTGGCGAAGCGTCAACAACGGAAATTGCGAAAAATAAAAATGCTCAAGGTTTTGGTGAAAATAAATTTGCCGCTCAAAAAGGTGGAAGCGTGGCTGGCAAAGCGCGTCAAGACTTAGAAAAAAAAAGCAATAAAAAAGTTGTAACAAGCAAAAATTATTTACCAAAAGTAAGAAGGATGAAAATATTAAAAAAGTTGAGAGAAAATTAAAATCTGAAAAAAAGAAGGGTTTAAAAAATATTGATAGGGATAGGTTGGGTAAATAATTATTCCGTTGTAGCGGAACCTCTTTACAGAGGATTCCGCCATAAAAATTTAATGCATTTCACGAGACAATGCGTTATTGCGTCACAAGTCCTACCCAACCAAAGGCAGTAAAGAGACTGTGACGAGGTTAAAATAAAATATGTCTATAAAATATTTAAAAAAGATAGCACAAAATGGAAAACATTATCTCTTGGAGATTGTTAATAATAAATATTTAATTTACCAATATAGTGGGGTAACAGGCAATGAAGGTGAATATTCAGATAAAATAGCAGAATTTAAAGACATAGAGATGGCTATGAAATATT
>JAHJJO010000101.1 GCA_018822835.1 Patescibacteria group bacterium | reverse complement strand
GAAGTATGGCAAAATGCTATTATTGAACCGCTAGCAGATTTAGATAATTTAATTATAGTTTCAGTGCTACAATAAATATATTACAAAAATTTTAACATATATCCATCTTTTAACGTGTATCCTATTTTACGATAATATTCTCTAACACCTATTCCAGAAATGACTGCTATTTTTTTTATTTTTAAATTTTTAGTAATCTTTTCCGCTTCTAATATTAATTTTTTTCCTAAACCAAAATGCTGAATTGCTTTTTTATTTTTTTTACCAACCTCTAATGCTTTGCCATAAGTATGAATTTCGCGGATAATTCCTGCCTGATTTAAAGCTGAAATGTTCACAGTAAATTTATATGGAATCCTTAATCTTAAAAAAGCGTATAAAGTTTTTCGTTTAAAATCTTCGAAACTTAAAAAATATTCCATTCCTTCTGATGCTTTATATTTTTCAATAAATAATTTTAATTTTTGTGTTTTACATTCCATTATTTTTGCCTGACGACATCTAATGCATTGACATTGCAGTCCCTTCTTTTGCATTTCGCTTTTGACCATTTCCCGCAAATTGGAAATTTTATTTCCAGCTTCAACGCTACTTGAAGGAATATCGCGAATAATTCTTATAATTCGAACATATCTTGGAATAATTTGTTTAATTTTAATCAAAAGATTCGTTAACTGATTTTGATTGTATGGTTTATATTTTTTTTGTTTCCAAAAATTATAAAGTTTTGAATTTTTAGTGACTACGCAAGGATAAATTTTTAATAAATCAGGCTTAAAATTTGGGTTATCAAACAATTCTTTAAATATTTTAAAATCTTTAGTTATGGTTGATCCCAATAAATTCGGCATCATATGGTAACAAATTTTAAATCCGAAATTTTTAAGCAATTCTGTCGCATGTATTATTTGTTTTACTTTATGTCCTCTTGCGTTTAATTGTAAAATAGCATCATCAAGCGATTGTATTCCCAATTCTACTTTTGTGCAACCTAATTCCCGCATTCTCTTAATTTCTTTCAAATTAATAAAATCAGGTCTAGTTTCCAAAGTCAAAGCAACGCATCTATGTTTAGCTGTTTCATTAATTTTCTGCAAGTTTTTTAATGTCTGTTCTTTATTTTGATTATTTAATGCTTGAAAGCATCTTTTAATAAACCAAGTTTGATATTGTTTTGGAAGGTAAGTCCATGTCCCGCCCATAATAATAAGCTCTATTTTATCAGTAGAGTGACCTGTTGCTTGCAATGATTTAATTCGCATTTTAACTTGTTTATAAGGATCAAACTTGCAAAGCACTGCTCGCATTACAGCCGGCTCATTAGATAAATAACTTTTAGGAATTCCTTTTTCAGTTGGACAGTAAAGGCATTTGCCTGGACAAGGATATGGCTTTGTTAAAACAGCAACAACAGCAACTCCTGAAAGACTTCTTATTGGATGTTTTATTAAAAAATTTTCCAGCCAAGTTTTTTTTGAAATTTCCTTTTTCTTTAAAAGTTTTTTATAAATCGCGAAAAGATCAGAATTAGATATTGGAGCTTTTTTAAATTTTCCACAAATTTTTCTTTTTATTTTCGCAAATTCTTTTTGATTTTTAGGTTTTAGTTTGATGATATTTTTTAGTATCTTATTTAACATAAATTACTTTAAATTACAAAATACGTCATCAGCACTGTCATTGCGAGGAACGGAACGGAACGGAGCGAAGCGGAGTGGAGAAGATCCTTCGCTTCGCTCAGGACAGGCTTCGCAATCTCGTGGATAGAACGACGAGATTGCTTCGTCGTCGTTTCGCCCGCCGAATCGGCGGGCTCAACTCCTCCTCGCAATGACCAAGCGTTATATGAATTTACAAACAGCAAAATTTTTACTTAATAAAACCAAAGAGGATTATGAATGCATTGCAGAAAGCTTTAGTCATACGCGAAAATATCTTTGGGCGGATTTTAAAGAGTTTGAGAAATATATTCAAGATAAAAATTATATTTTAGATTTGGGTTGTGGGAATGGCCGTCTTTTTGAAATGTTTAATAATAAAAAAATCAACTATACTGGTGTTGATAATTGTAAAGGATTAATTAAAGAAGCAAAAAATAAATATAGCTTATTAGGCGCGTCTTTTTTGGTTGCTGACGCTTTAGATGCGTCTTTTGGAAATCAAAAATTTGATGCGGTTTTTTGTATAGCTGTTTTAAATCATATTCCATCTAAAGAGCTGAGAATAGAATTTTTAAAAAATGCAAAAAAAATTCTAAAAAATAACGGCATTTTAATTATGATTAATTGGAATCTTTATCAAAAAAAATATTTTATGCTTGTTATTAAATCTTTTTTTATAAAAATTGTTTCATATTTAATTTATTGGCTGAAAACATTCGGTTTGCCAGCGAGAAAATTGGATTTTAGCGATATATTCATCCCATGGAAATTAAAAAATAAAATAATTCAACGATATTATCATGCATTTACAACAAGAGAGCTGTTCAAATTATTTGAACAAACAGGATTTAATGTAATACAAAAATATTACACTAAAAATGGCAAAAAAATAAATTGGTGGAGAGGATATAATATTGTGTTTATTTGTAAAAAAGCATAATTATGCGTTAGGCGTTTTAACAGCGCCTAATTATGAGTTATGAGTTTCCACGTGCACTGTTTGAGTTGGAAATGCAAACTCTATATTTGCTTTTTCAAATTCCTCAACAATATACAAATTAATCTCCTGTTGAATGTCCATATATTTATTATAATCACCTGTTTTTACATAATAAACAATTTCATAATTTAAACTAAAGTCGCCAAAAGATTTAAAATGAACTCTATTTAATTCTGTTTGCTCTTGTTTATTAATAGCTTTTTTTATTATTTCTGGGATTTTTTCTAATTTTTCTTTAGCAGTATTATAAGTAACTCCAATTTGAAAAACAATTCTTCTTTTTTCCATTAATCCAAAATTTTGGAGTTTAGCATTTGTTAATTCGCTATTGGAAATTACAATTTCCTCTCCCTGCAATGCCTGAATTCTTGTAGTTTTAATGCCAATTTTTTTTACTGTTCCCATATAATCTCCAATAACAACGAAGTCTCCAACCTTCAATGGCTTATCAAAATAAATTGCTAAAGAACTAAACAAGTCGCTTAAAATATTTTGCAAAGCTAGGGCAACAGCAATGCCTCCTATTCCTAATCCAGCGACCAAAGAAGTAACATTATATCCAATATTAGCCAAAACTAAAATAATAATACCTGCCCATAAAATTACTTTTGCCGTTGTTCCTAATAATTTAATTATTTCAACATCTTCTTGTTTTTCTTGTTTTTTCTTAATAACTATTTTTATTCCATAATCAATTAATTTTTCACAGAATTTTAAAACATAATACGCAATTACTATAAGCAAAATATAAACGGACCATTGATAAATTATTGGATTTATATCAATAAACTGCAAAGCAATATAAAAAGCAATGAAAAAATAAAACGGCCATTGTATTACATGCAGACCGTCAAGCACCATGTCATCTACTTTTGTTTTGCTTTTTTTGGCTAAATTTTTTAATTTAACCATTAAAATTGTCTTAAATAATTTTAAAACAGCTACGGCAATAAAAAATATTATTATCGCTGTTAGCCAATCTGAAATAGTGTTGTTGAAAATTTGAATTTGCATAAGATTAAATAAAAATATATAAATTATATCATTAGCAAAACTAAATAATACGGAATATAATATATTGTCTGTCCATTTATTTTTTTTCTATCTAATTCATTTTTTGAAATTACAACGCCATATTCTAATTTTTTATGCGCAACATAATCAGTAAGTACTTTTAAATTTTTAAGGTTAATTGTGTTTGTGAATTTTACTTCAATCGGTAAAATTTTTTGATTTTTGCAAATCAAAAAATCAATTTCTTTATTTCTTTGGCGATAAAAACTAATATTATTTATTAAAGTTTTTTCTTTATATTTTAATGACAAAACATTATAAATAATATTTTCTACGATTTTTCCAAACGCTTCAGGCACTTCATTAATATGGCTCTCCTTGTAGTGATTTATCGCGCAAGTAAAATTAACGCACGGCGTGTATAATTTTTTGGTAATTTTACCGCCTTTAATTAAACTTTTATGATATTTATAAAGAATTTCAATAATATAACTTTCTTTCAAATATTCAATATATTTATCTAATGTTGGTCTAACAATCGCAATCTCTCTACCAATATTTGTTACCTCAAAAATTGAACCAATATTATTTAACAACTGATAAGTCACTAATTTAAAATCCTCAGTTTTGTTAATATTAAAAATATGTATGCAATCTTCCAGAACTTTTCCTATAACTGCTTCCATAATATATTCATGCCTGTTTTCAGAAGAGCCAATTTGCCGGCTTTCAGGAAATTGTCCAGTTATTAAATATTCCCTGCTTAAAGTGATTAATTCATTTTGAGCGTATACATTATATCGATATAAATTGCTATAATCATTTTTTAAATTAAATAAATCAAACTTTTCAGGTTGTTCAATTGTTTCTTTATTAATAATCAAAAATTCTCTAAACGAAAGCGGTGGCAAATAATAATCAAAAATTCTTCCTGCCAAACTTTCTCTATATTTTCCTTTTAACAATACGCTTTGAGATCCTGTAACAATAAATTTTATCATTTTTCCTGACAAATCATAATATTTTTTCAATATTGATTGCCAATTTTCTATGTATTGAATTTCATCCAATATTATATATATTTTTTCCTGTAAATCAAGATAATTTTGACGCAAAATTTCATTAAAATAAACAGATAAAACTTCATCTAAAAAAACTGGCGTTTTAATTTGGCTGGAATAATCAAAAAGATAATAGAATATATTTTCAGGATTTACTTTATCTTGAAGTAATTTATTAATTAATTGACGCAGAATAGTGCTTTTGCCAACCCGCCTTAATCCAACAATATTTAACATTAAAGTATGGCTAAGATTATCTGTAATCACCTGAAATAATTCTCTTTTTGGCCAAACAGATTCTTTAATTTGATATTTTGGCTCTTTCCACCATTTATTTTTTTGTTCAAGTTCTTGTCTTGATATCATATTTACTAAAAAACACTTATAACAAATGTTCACTTTTATAATACTGCAGTTTCAACAATGTGTCAAATTTTAAGAAGTATCAAAATATTTTTATTATTATTTAACGACGGGCGATTCTATTTTTGTCGTCACAGTCCCTCCGCTTATCGCTCCGGAGACTGTGACGAGACCAATAGTGTTATTGAAAATTGTTTGTTGTAAAAATAAATTTTTCATAAGTTTTTTATTTTACTTTAGCGCTCTAACTATTTTTCACCAATCCATTTTAAAATATCATTAATAAGTTTGTGATTGGGCAATTGATTGGTCCAAATTATTAAATAAGGTAATGAGGTTTTTTTAATTTCTTGAATGTATTTTCTTTGTTGTTGAATATACCAGTCAGGATCGCGTAATATTCTTTCATAATGCGGGTATAAATTCAAACGATCCTGAATTCTTTTTAATAAAATTTTTTTATCTTCAATAAAAGCTATTAATATAATTTTAAAACCAAGTGAATTTAAAATTTTTTCTTCTTTTTTATAGTTTACTTCTTTGTTTTGATAAAACTGATTATAAATAATGTCTGAAATATGTAATTTTTCAACAAGAATATTTTTATTTTTTAATTGTTTAAATATTTCCAAATAATGCTTAATAATCGGCTTGCCATTTTCCGTGCCATAAACGGCAACATCACAATTAAACCAATGGCAACCATCCAAAATATATTTATTTTTATTATATTTTGGCTCTAAATAATCGTACACTTGCGACATCAGCCAACTCTTGCCAGCTAATTCCGCTCCTTCAAAAATTATATGGTGAGGCATAAAAACTTTATAAATTATATGTTACATCAGAACGGCGTTCAATAGCCAAAATTAAAATATTTTTATCTTGATCAACTTGATATATAATTCTTATTTTACCGCTTCTAACTCTAAAAATATTATTATGATTCTTTAATTTTTTAATATCAAGGTTATTTAATAAACCAGACTTTATTTTTAATAAAATAATTTTAATATTTTGTTGTTCTTTGGATGTAAATTTTTTTATGGCTCTGGAAATTTTATCCATAGTGATTATAAACGAGATAAAATTTTATCAATATTAACTCCGCCTTTTTTGATTTTAGTAAAATCAACAACCTCTTCCCATTGTTCATTATTATCAATAGGTGAAATTTTAAATAATGGTTTTGACTGTTTAAATACAATAAAAGTTTTACCTCTATCAATTTCTTCGGTGTATTGCGCCATGTTTTCTCTTAATTGTTTTAAACCAACAATATTTTCCATAAATTTGATTTAGTTAAATTAAAGTTTAACTTAAGTTTATCAAAAGTTTATCTTTATGTCAATATCTTAGGACTTGTAAATAAATAACATCCCTAACTTTGCCCGGATTTACCTATTTAGATAATTTCATACAAAATTTTTGGACAAAAAACTATTTTTATATTAAAATATAATTAAGTCAAAAAGTATTTAATAAAAAACACTTTTAGATCTTTAAAAGGAGGTAAAAATGGATATTAAACGAAAATGGCAGTGGATTATGAATAAATTGTGTGAATTAAAATTAGACGATCTTGCAACGCAGGCAGAAAAATTTGATAAATTTTTGCAAAACACTTTTACTTACTACTTTACCGAAGAATGGCTGAGGGATTATGCGAGAATTAATAAAAAATATCATAATCTCACCACGCAAAACGCAAAAATATTATTTCTATTAAATTTAATGACGACGCAGAATTATTGCGTGGCCTGCGCAGAAGACCAGTTTAAATGCTCTTTCAAGTGTTTGTTTGGCCAAAAGTTTGGGGTCTGCAAACAACCAACCAGCGACTTTTTCAAATTATTCAAAAAATTAAGAGAAAACAAGGAGCATGATTAAGGGGTTCGATAGTTTACTAAACAGCTATTGAATCCCTTTTTTTTAGACCTGTCGCGCAATAACTCATGACTGCTCCGCCGTGGCGGATTGGCTAAATTTTCTCTAAATTTTTTTACCTATGCTCAGGCACTTGACGGCTCCATAGTTTTTGCGGACCCCTCCTCAGTTCGCCCCCCAGTGGCGAACTGGGGAGGGGGGAGCAAAACTGTGGAGCCATGTTGCAAATTTACATTAAGGCTCCACAGCCTCACTCCGCCCGCCGAATCGGCGGGCTCCATTCGGACTATGGAGCCGTCTCGGCAGAATGAACTTCAAAAATTTATAAAAAATTTATCTCATCCCGCTCCAGTTTCTTATAACTGGGGCGGGACGTTACATAATTTATTACGCGACAGGTCTATTCTTTCTAAGCTTTTTTCTTTTCCCAATACTTCAGCAACATCAAATGGTCCTGGGCTTGCTTTACGTCCTGTTAAAGCCACGCGCATTGGCCAAAGATACTCCCCTGTTTTTAATTCTTTGGCTTGCAAGTAAGTCATTATGGCTTCTTGAATAGAATTATTTGTCCAACTTTGTTTTGGAATTTTCTCTAATAACGTATAAATTTTCCCTAAATTATTTTTTACCTCCTCTAAACTCATCTTTTTCCAAATTAACAATTCTGGTTCATACTGCAATTTATCAACAAAGAAAAATTCTGTTAACTCCCCTATTTCTGACAGCTTTTTCATCCTTTCTTGCTCTAAGCTAATAACTTTTTTAATAAATTCTGTTGTCTGTTGTCTGCTTTCTGTTGTCTGTTTTATTAAATATGGCGAACATAACTCTGTTAACTTATTCAAAGGCATCTTTCGTATATAGTATCCATTCAAATAATCAAGCTTTTCAGGATCAAAAACAGCCGAGCTTGCCCTAATATCTTTAATATTAAATTTTTCAATTGTTTCATTAAGCGACAAAATTTCTTTTTCATCTTTTGGATGCCAACCAAGTAATGCTGAAAAGTTAATTAATGCTTCTGGTAAATAACCCTGATCTTTATAATTTTCTACAGTCACATCGCCTTGCCGTTTACTTAATTTACCGCCTTCTTTATTTAATATTAATGGTGTATGAATAAATTTTGGTATTTCCCAACCAAATGCTTGATATAACAAAACATTTTTAGGAAAGCTCGCGATCCATTCATCTCCGCGAACAACATGGCTGACTTCCATTAAATGATCATCAACCACGCTAGCGAATTGATATGTTGGAATGTTATTTGATTTTATTAAAACATGATCTTCCAAATCTTTTGCTTGAAATTTAATTTCTCCGCGCAATTCATCAAACACTTTTATTTCTCCATCTAAAGGCATTTTTTGTCTAATAACAAATTTCGCGCCTGATTTTATTTTTTGATTTATTTCTTTTTCATTTAAATTTCTACATTTTTTATCATAACGCGGAGCTAATTTTTTTGCCTGCTGATCTTCGCGCATCTTTTGCAATCTTTCAGAAGTGCAAAAACAATAATACGCTTTGTTATTTTTTAATAATTTGTCTGAATATTTTTTATACACATCTTGACGCTGGCTTTGAGTGTAAGGACCGAAATCACCGCCGATATGCGATCCTTCATCAAATTTAATGCCAATCCAATCTAAAATATTAATTAATTTTTCTGTCGCGCCTTCCACCTCTCTCTTCTGATCTGTGTCTTCAATGCGTAAAATTAATTTTCCTCCTAATTTTTTTGCAATAACATAATTAAAAAGAGCGGTTCTTAAACTGCCAATATGTAAAAAACCAGTTGGACTTGGCGCAAAACGTAAACGAATATTATTTGAATATTTCATATTATTTAAACATATCAGCATATAAACATATAAGCATAATTTTTGTTTAAATGTTTAAATATGTTGAAATGCCAAAGTGGTTTTGACCCGCGTAGAGACGAGGCACTGCCTCGTCTCTACAACAAAAGCAATTTTTAATTCGTAATAATTTATGACTAAAGCCCCTCCGCCTCAAAGTAGAATCTAACATCCTTGTCTCCAGCGTCTACGCCTGCGGGAATGCTTGTTCTTAGCCAGAAAGATTTGTAGTTTGTTGTACAAGTGTCGGGCGTGTTTTTATCAAGAGCTGATGCTGATCCATAGCCATT
>JAHJJO010000100.1 GCA_018822835.1 Patescibacteria group bacterium | reverse complement strand
GAGCTGGTTTTACAGGAGGTCCGCATATTAGAATTTTTGATAACACAGGAAAAGTGCAAGGACAATTTTTTGCCTATGATCAAAATTTCCGTGGAGGCGTCAATGTCGCTGTCGGGGATATTAACAGAAGGGCAGGCAAAAAAAAGGATGAAATTATTACCACCCCTGGGAAGGGAGGAGGACCGCATGTTAGAATTTTTGATAACACAGGAAAAGTGCAAGGACAATTTTTTGCCTATGATCAAAATTTCCGTGGAGGCATCAATGTCGCTGTCGGGGATGTTGACAACGATGGTTTAGTGGAGATAATTACAGGAGCAGGCCCGGGAGGCACTCCGCACGCACGCGTTTTTGAAGTTAATGGCATGCTTATCGGATCTTTTTATGGATATGAGGAGGAGTTTAGGGGAGGAATCCGTGTGGGAACTGTGCGACTTTAAAGTAAGTAAAAAAATTTTCAATTTTCAAACAATTTTCAATGATTCAATTTTTTAATTATCTAAACAAAATTTATTGACGGTTGATGTTTTTATGCACTGGAATCCCCCGTCGAATCGGCGGGTAGATTCCAGCGAGGCCAGTGAATTATTTAAAAATTAAGTTATTAAAAATTATTTGAAAATTGAAAATTAGAAATTGAAAATTTTTTTATGTTGGTTCACATAAAAGATATAATTAAAAATGCTAAAAAAGACAACTATGCTGTTGGGGCTTTTAATGTTCATAATTTAGAATCTATTTTGGGTGTAGCTCAAGCTGTTATTAAAGTAAAGTCGCCAGTGATTATTCAAGTTTCTGAAAGCACAATTAATTATTTAGGACTTAAACCAATTACTCATATTGTTTCAACAGTAGCTAAAAATATTGCAGCTCAAGTTCCTGTTGCTTTGCATTTGGATCACGGTAAAAATTTTGATGTTATTTTTGAATGCATTAATGCTGGTTTCACGTCTATTCATATTGATGCCTCTTATTTGCCGCTTGATGAAAATATTAATTTAACTAAACAAATAGTAGAAATTGCGCATGCAAAAGGGATTTGGGTTCAAGGAGAAGTTGGCGCGATTATTGGCGGGCATGGGAGTGCATCCAAGAAAATTAAAAATATCCCATTGGCTAATGTTGATGAAGTAGTTCAATTTGTTCAAGCAACCAATGTTGATACTATTGCCGCCGCCATTGGCACGGCTCATGGAATTTATGAAAATGAGGATATTAAAATTAATTTATTAAAACAAATAAAAAGCAAAATTAAAAAACCATTTGTTTTGCATGGCGGATCTGGGATAAAGGATGCAAAAATAAAAAAAGCTATTAAAGAAGGCGTTAATATAATTAATATTGGCAGTGATATTAAAATCGCTTTTTGTTCTGCCTTGATTAAAAATTGCGTGAAAAATAAAAAAGAAACCGATCCAAGGATTTTGCTTAAACCGACAATTTTGGCCGTAGAAAAAGTTGTTATAAATAAAACAAAATTATTTGGTAGCGCAGGAAGAGCCACTTAGTTGAAAGTTATAAAGTTATAAAGTCAAAAGTAAAATGAAAAATTAATTTTTAATTCAAAAACTTTTAACTTTATAACTTTATGAACTTTATAAACTAATTTATGTATATCATTCCATTAATTTTAATTTTAATCAGTTTAATTGTAATTATTGTTATTGCTAAAAAAAAGTTTATTATTTTAGCGAATTTAGATGTGGAAAATATGCAAGTTGAAAAAGAAGCGCAATTTAAAGAACAAATTATTAAAAATCGCATAAAAAGATATTTTGTAAAATGGACTAGTAAATCAGGAAAAATTTATAAAATATTTAGCTCAAAATCTGAAATTTTATTAAAAGCATTTCATAACAAATTAATGCAATTAAAGCGGCATTATAGCATGAGAGCTGATTCAATTTTATCAGCAACACATAGAGAAAAAGTGATTCAAGGATTGTTCAATGAAATTGAAGAATTAATAGATCAAGAAAATTTTCAAGACGCTGAACAAAAATTAATAGAAATAATCGCCTTTGACAGTAAAAATTTAAAAGCGTTTGAATTATTAGCAGATGTTTATTTTAAATGTAAAAATTATAAAGAATCTCGGCAAACTTATGAGCATATTTTGAAATTAGCAGAACATAATAAACATTCGGACGATCAAAATGTTGAAATGGCTGAAATTTATTTTAATCTTTACTTAGTTAATAAGTCTATGGAAAATGAAAGAGCCGCTTTGTATTATATTAGTAAAGCATTAAAAATTGAACCAAACAATCCTCGCTATCTTGATGCTATACTTGAAATCAGCATAGTGCAAAAAAACAAAGAATTAGCTAGTAGTGTATATGAAAAATTAGCTCAAGTTAATCCTGAAAATCAAAAATTAGAAGAATTAAAAGATTTAGTCCAAAGTCTATAAAGTCCACAAAGTCGAAAGTCCAAATTAGCGCATCAAGCCAATTGACTTTTGACTTTATAGACTTTATAGACTTTACGAACTAATCTTGCCGTTGTAGCTCAGTGGTAGAGCACTTCCATGGTAAGGAAGGGGTCCGGGGTTCAAGTCCCCGCGACGGCTCCACTAATCAATTAACAATTATCAATTACAAATTACGAATGAAATTAATTAATTTTAAATTTGCCAAGAAAAGTATAGTCAATATATTTAAAATAATCATCCAATCTTTACTTATCAACATTTCTTTTTGTCATCTGCCGTGGACGGATTACAAAAAGGGACTTATAATAAAAAAAATGATAATTCTACGTAGATTGGCTATACAAATATAAACAATATAATGCAAAAATTAAAAATTAAAATTAAAAAGAAAATAATACATAAAATAGTTTGGGCAGTTGTTGCAGTAATAGTTATTTTAAGCATGATGCTTTGGACAATCGGCGCAGCCTTTTTTTAATGGCAAAGACTTAAACGAATTTTCAATTTCTTTAATTTCTATTTTTAAAAATTACAAATGTAATTAAATTAAAATTAATTTGTAATTGATAATTGGTAATTGTTAATTGATTGTTTATGCCTAAAATTTGGGAAATTTTTCCAAAAATTCAATCAAATTTTATTAATAAACACCCTGAATATAACAGGGTTGTTTTACAGTTGCTTTTTAATAGGAATATAATAGAAAAAAAAGAAATTAAAGAATTTTTAAATCCTGATTATCATAATTTGCTTGACCCATTTTTATTTAATGATATGGATAAATCAGTTAATTTAATAATTCAGCACATTAAAAAACACAATAAAATTGCGGTTTATGGAGATTACGATGCGGACGGAGTGACTGCTTCTGCCGTGCTTGTAAAAATATTAACAATCTTAAAAGCAGATACTGAAGTATATTTGCCTGACAGAAAAACCGAAGGATATGGATTAAATAAAAAAGCAATTAAAGAATTAGCGCAAAAAAATATTAAATTAATTATTACAGTAGATGCTGGAATTTGCAATAAAACTGAAGTTGAATATGCCAAAAGTTTAGATATTGATGTCATAATTACTGACCATCATATTCCGCCAAAACAGGAAAAATTGCCTAAATGTTTGACTATTAATGCTCATAATAAAAATGAAAAATATAGTTTTAAATTTTTAGCAGGAGTTGGTGTTGCTTTTAAATTAGCCAAGGCAATAATCAACAAATCAACTTTAACAGATGAAATCAAACAAAAACTTGAAAATAGTATGCTTGATTTAATCGCTATCGGCACTATAGCGGACTGCGTTAGCCTTCTTGGAGAAAATAGAATTTTAGTAAAACATGGATTGAAAAAATTAAATAAAACAAAAAAAACAGGATTGACAGAGCTTATAAAATTAATTCAGAATAACAATAAAACATTAGATACATGGAATGTTGGATTTCAAATTGCGCCTCGCTTGAATGCGGCAGGAAGAATGGATCATGCTAATACTGCCTTTGAATTATTAATAACTAAAAATCAAGAAGAAGCCGCGTTTTTAGCTAATCGGTTAAATGATAAAAATATTGATAGACAAAAAATTACAGAACAAATTGTTCGGGAAATAGAAAAACAGGCAGATGTTCAAAAAGATAATAAAATTATTATTGGTGTTTGTCCTTTTGAAGAACAGGAATCTAAAACATGGAACGAAGGAGTTATTGGTTTGGCTGCTGGCAGAATTTGCGATAGATATTATAAACCAACTTTAATAATCACAAAAGACGAAAATAATAATTTAAAAGGATCAGGAAGAAGCATTGAAGAATTTGATATCAGAGAGGCGCTTGAGCAATGCAATGATTTTTTAAGCAATTACGGAGGACATCCAGGCGCTTGCGGTTTTAGTTTGTTGCCTGAAAATTTAGAAAAATTCTCCTTGCAAATAAAAAAATTAGCAAAGAAAAGATTAGCAAAAATAAATTTACAGCCAAAATTAAAAATAGAATGCGAACTAAATATAAATGAAATAAATGAAGATTTAATCAATCAAATCAACAAATGCGCTCCATTCGGACAAAATAATCCAAGGCCAATATTTATTAGCAAAAAAGTTTGTATTAGCAAAATAGTCAACATGGGAGTTAATGGCAACCATATTAAATTTCGAATTAATGGCTTATGGGCTTTGGCATTTGGCGAAGCTGAAAAATGGAAAGATTTACAAATTGGAAACTATGTTGATGTTGTATATTACGCGGAAATGAATGAATTTAATGGAACAAGAGAATCACAGATTAGAGTAATTGATATGCGGAACGCGCATAACGCATAACGTGGAACACATAACGTAATGCTCTATCAAGGCACATATTTGTATTTACGTTATGCGTTCCACGTTATGCGTTATGAGCCATACGTTTCTTTAGCTCAGGATAATTTTTTAAATCAAAATCTTGATTAAGCAAACGTTCTACTTGATCTCTTGCTTGTTTGATTGAGTTATAATCAAATAAAGAAGCTATTTTTAATTCTGGAAAACCTGTTTGAGCAGTGCCATAAACTTCACCAGGTCCTCTGAATTTCAAATCCATTTTTGCTAAAGCAAAGCCGTCATCGCAGTCCACTAAAGCTTGTAAACGATCTGAGGTTTTTTCAGAAGAATTATCTGTAAATAAAAAGCAATAAGATTGATGTTCACTTCTACCAACTCTTCCGCGAAATTGGTGAAGCTGGGAAAGACCAAATCTATCAGATCCTTCTATCATCATTATTGACGCGTTTGGAACATCTATTCCAACTTCAACTACTGAAGTAGCGATTAATATATTAATTTTATTATTTAAAAAATCTCGCATTATTGTTTCTTTTTCTTTTGACTTCATTCTGCCGTGTAAAATAGCAATAGATAAATTAGGAAAAATTTGTTTATCTAATTTTTCAAATTCTTGCTTTACTGATTTAACGCCGAGTTTATCAGAAAAATCAATTAAAGGACAAATTACAAAAACCTGTCTATTGTTTTTAATTTGTTCCTGAATAAAATCATAAGCTTTTTGGCGATTTTCTTCAGGCACAATTTTTGTAATAACTTTTTTTCTTCCTTTGGGCATTTCATTAATTATTGAAATATCTAAATTACCATGCAAAGCTAATGCTAAACTGCGCGGTATTGGCGTTGCTGTCATTGAAAGAATGTGGGGAATTTTCGATTGGCGATTTTTATTAGAAGTTAAAGCAGAGACAGAAGTTGAGCTTCTGTCCGCCGAATCAGCGGACAGAAGCTCAACTTCTGTCTCTGCTTCTTTTACCCCCGCTTTTTCAACCAACATTTTTCTCTGCTCAACGCCAAACCGATGTTGTTCATCAATTATTGCTAAAACTAAATTTTTAAATTTTATTTTTTCTTGAATTAAAGCATGCGTCCCAATAATAATATTGGAATTATGAATTATGAATTTGGAATTATGAATTTTTTTATTTTTCTTATTCTCTTTTTGATTTAATTTTTTATTTTTTATTTCTAATTCCTTCTTCCTAATTCCTAATTCATTATTCATCTTTTTCTCGCTTCTAGTAATAAGTCCAATTTTAATACCTGTGCCAGCTAATAATTTTGAAATAGAATTAAAGTGTTGTTGCGCTAAAATTTCCGTTGGAACCATTAACGCAGATTGCCCACCAAGTTTATTATTTAACGCAACATTTAACATAGCAATTACTGCTACAACTGTTTTTCCACTACCAACATCTCCTTCAAGCAAACGCGACATCGGAGTGCTTTGACCAATGTCCTGTAAAATTTCCCACGCTGCTTTACGTTGGGCATCTGTTAACTTAAAATTCAAATTTTTAACAAATTGCTTTGTTTCTTTTTCTAAAAACTTTACTGCTATTGCTTTTTTAGATTTGATTTGTTTTTTAATCAGTTGCGATTGCAGTTGAATTAAAAAAAGTTCATCAAAGCCCAGTCTTTTTTTAGCTTGTTCAATATCAGTATTAGTTTTAGGGAAATGAATTTTTGTTACAGCGTCAACTAAATTTAATAAATTTAAATTATTTTTTATTGAATCAGGAAGCCAGTCAATAATTTGGTCAGCCAAACTAATAATTTGTTTTATTAAAAATCTAACTTGTTTTTGAGTAATATTGCCAGTTAGATGATAATTAGGCACAAGCCCTTGCGTGTGTAATGTTTGATTATTAATTATTTTTTCATAAGCAGGCGATTTCATTGTCATGCCTGAATAGTCGCTTTCTATTTTTCCAGCCAAGGATACTTTATCTCCAACATGCAGATTACGCGCGATAAACGGTTGATTAAACCATATAATTTTAACAGTTTCGCTGTCATCGCTCACTAACGCTTCCGTAATATTCATTCTTTTATGCAAGCTTCGTTTATTTTGAATTAATTCAATTTTTCCAACAACATTAGCGCTTGTTTCCGGCTGAAGTTTACTTATTGCTGTTATTTTTGTGAAATCATCATATCTGAATGGAAAATGAAAAATCAAATCTTGAACTGTTTTAAGCCCTAACTTTTTTAATTTATTAGTCATTCCAGCGCCAATTTTATTAATTTTTGAGATTTCAGTTTTTAGTGTTAACATAAAAACATTATAACACATAACACGTAACACATAACAAAAAAGTGGTTCATGATGCAAATTTGAATTATTTTAGCATATACATTTAAACATAAAAAAAAGACAGGGTCTGGAAATATATTAGAAACATATTTCCTCGCCCTGTTAAACTATCTATTTGTTAACTAACGCTACGTTATGTGATATACTAATAACGTATGCAAATCAAATTACATAAAAATGCAAGAACAACATTGGCTATAAGACAAGAGATTCAGAATTCTAATGAAAGTGTTAATGCTTTGTCAAAGAAATTTCAT